>NZ_JACJEW010000309.1:0-249 GCF_014164315.1 Pseudoalteromonas sp. SG44-1 | reverse complement strand
CTCGTAACCGAGTTCACGTTTTATCATTTTTGTAGGTATGTTAAACCGTTATCTAAATCATTTGATGAGGATAACAATAATGTCAACAAGACCTATATCTATGAGTAAATTACATGCTATTTTACCCCTGTGTCAGGATAGTTGTCGCCTCTAACTTTTAATAGAGGCAGATAAAAATGAGACGTCGATTTACACAAGAATTTAAAGTTCAAGCGGTTGAAAAAGCATTATCTCAATGTGATGATGTTC
>NZ_JACJEW010000308.1:0-250 GCF_014164315.1 Pseudoalteromonas sp. SG44-1 | reverse complement strand
AATTATATTCAGTTTTACAATTACAAACGTAGGCATTCTACGCTTAATTATATGACGCCACATCAGAAATATAATGAATTAAAAAATGCCGCTTAGAATCTCTACAGAATTTGTTGACCATTACAGTTCGTCTAGAAGATATTGCAGATGATTTAGGTGTCGGTTATTCAACGTTACAACGTTGGATAGCACTCGCAAAAAAACATCAACTTGAAACACACCAGACGGGTAGCCAAATGACAGCAGAAAA
>NZ_JACJEW010000307.1:0-250 GCF_014164315.1 Pseudoalteromonas sp. SG44-1 | reverse complement strand
CCCCCTGTGTCAGGATAGTTGTCGCCTCTAACTTTTAATAGAGGCAGATAAAAATGAGACGTCGATTTACACAAGAATTTAAAGTTCAAGCGGTTGAAAAAGCATTATCTCAATGTGATGATGTTTGTAATGGTCTAATGAAACTGGACAGGTTTATAGCGTAAAATGAGCTAAACCCAAAAGGTATCACTATGACCAGAAAATCAAAAGTAACACTCAGTGCACAACAAAAACTTGAATATGCCAAATT
>NZ_JACJEW010000306.1:0-251 GCF_014164315.1 Pseudoalteromonas sp. SG44-1 | reverse complement strand
CTCGACTGAATCAATAGTCTTATTATATAAATATCAGTATATTAAGTGAACTAAATGTATAGATTAATCGATCATAAGCAGCAGATACTTAGACCAAAAGGTGATCAGAGTTTTCACACAGTCTGGGCACAGAGCCGTCATTCGGATCTAAATTGTTTATGCCCCCAAAATAATTTAACGTAAATACTCTAAAGCAAACTGTAATAGAGATCTGCATAATGCTTTACCTTAGTTAGTTAAATTTTCTGAAA
>NZ_JACJEW010000305.1:0-251 GCF_014164315.1 Pseudoalteromonas sp. SG44-1 | reverse complement strand
TGTGTTTGTTGTGCGGTAATAACGTCATCATCATTATTATCACGCTCAAAGTTGAGATTAAATTGACCTTGGCGATTAATGGTAAAAATAGCGCGTGTCCAGTTTTCTGGTTGGTGTTGGGTGGCTTTTTCAAATAGGGTGTTGAATAAATCGACTATCTCGTCCGTCACGGTAATCGGCTGTTCGCTTGTATCAGCAGCAGTTTGATAATGGGCTTTGCATTCAAGTACGTTTTCATCTTCGCAATTTAA
>NZ_JACJEW010000304.1:0-251 GCF_014164315.1 Pseudoalteromonas sp. SG44-1 | reverse complement strand
ATCGTGAACCTGCCATCCCACAATTTTTCGACTAAAAATATCCATCACTAAATACAAGTATAAAAATTCGCCCTTAACCGTTGTTGGCAAATATGTAATATCCCATGTGTAAATTTCGTTCACACTGGTTGCTGTGAGTGCTTTTGGTTTTTTTACCTGCCTGTTTGGCTTCACTTTTTCTCTATGCGTTAATAGGTGGTGACGTTTCATAACCCGATAAAACGAACTCTCGGATGCTATCCATACCCCTT
>NZ_JACJEW010000303.1:0-251 GCF_014164315.1 Pseudoalteromonas sp. SG44-1 | reverse complement strand
TGGCCACAGTCAATAATCGCGCTGAGTCTTTCTTCTAAACGCCAGTCTTGTGGTCGTTTTTCTGCTGTCATTTGGCTACCCGTCTGGTGTGTTTCAAGTTGATGTTTTTTTGCGAGTGCTATCCAGCGTTGTAACGTTGAATAACCGACACCTAAATCATCTGCAATATCTTCTAGACGAACATCATCACATTGAGATAATGCTTTTTCAACCGCTTGAACTTTAAATTCTTGTGTAAATCGACGTCTCAT
>NZ_JACJEW010000302.1:0-257 GCF_014164315.1 Pseudoalteromonas sp. SG44-1 | reverse complement strand
AATGGCACTGAATGATACTGCTATCATTCTTTTTTACTTTTGAAAACTCTGTACAAATACACTGTATTTATACGAATTTTATTATCAGCTTTTCCAAATTTTTAAAGAGCATATTAATTAGTTAACCCAATGGGTAAAACTAACTAACAATCATCTGTGTGGACACTACGAACAAATAAGTTCTAAATCGTATAAGGAGGTGATCCAGCCCCAGGTTCCCCTAGGGCTACCTTGTTACGACTTCACCCCAGTCATGA
>NZ_JACJEW010000301.1:0-257 GCF_014164315.1 Pseudoalteromonas sp. SG44-1 | reverse complement strand
AAAAGCTACTTGTATGCTCGTCACAGTAATAAACATACAGCTTATGGAAGTTATTTTTACAAAAAAGACATTTCATTTTTAGTTTTTTACGTTATTACCATTCCACTTTTGTTGTTCTTTATTATTCGCTTTAAGCGACAAGCGCCAATGGTGTTTGATCGTGATAAACAAATTGTCTACCTCTGGTACAAAGGCAAGGTACGCGCCCAGCACTTTCAAGATTTACGGGTTTATGAAGACTTTCAAATGATGCGTAT
>NZ_JACJEW010000300.1:0-259 GCF_014164315.1 Pseudoalteromonas sp. SG44-1 | reverse complement strand
CAGCAACGAGGTGACTTACTCGAATTAATCGATGCGCGGTATGGGTATAAATCACACATAATTATAAGCCAGCTACCACAGGAAAACTGGCATGAAATGATAGGAGAATCAACCCATGCTGACGCCATTTTAGATAGGCTAATTCATGGTTCAATTAAGTTGAACTTAAAAGGAGAATCGATACGAAAACAGTTAAATAAATTGACTGATGATGATCAGTTAAGCTAATTTAAAAACGGCTCTACAAAATGATAAATCA
>NZ_JACJEW010000002.1:0-186596 GCF_014164315.1 Pseudoalteromonas sp. SG44-1 | reverse complement strand
AAAAACTGGTTGTTCTCAAATACCTGCAATGGTGCTCATGCCAGCGCTATACTTTATAGTCTTATTGAAACCGCAAAGGCAAATGACCTTGTGGTGCATGACTATATCTCTACTTGCTTACAGCGCCTTGCTGAGCAGCCAGATAACCTTGAGCCACTGCTACCTTGGAACATTAAGCAAAGCTAGGTGTCGTTAGCTATACGCTTACTATTTAAGTGATTGAAATATAAAATTAATTGGTGCGGCTGAGTGAGGTCGATTCGCTTTACCCATCAATAAGCGGATAGTACGCATCTCCCCAAAGCTCGTTTGAGCTATCCATCATAATATCGATAATAAATATAAAATGAGCAGCGTTAAAGTTGTAGTTAAACTTAAAACGACCGTTATTTAGTTATTTTGTTTGCTAGGTTAGTTAATAAATCAACGGCTTTAAAGCTCGCCGCTTCCATTTGCGATATATGATCAATCATTTTATCCGAATGGCCATCTGCAAAGGCTTGCAATGCTTGTATGCCATGGTTGTGAATCTCGGCGTGCGGGGCTTCTAAGTTTTTAAATTCAATATGGGAGGCGTATTTAGCTGCACCATCACCTTTATAGTACCATTTACCTAAACGACACATTGTGTGATCGGCAAATTCATCTGTGGTTTTATCAGATAAACCAAGTAGTACCTTATAAACTTCCAGTTTCCAAACGATATGATCCATTTTTACCGTCTGAATAAATGCGTTTTCAGTTGAGTCGGTAATAACTGAATACATGTTTTGTGAGAACGTAACAATTTTATTAGCGGTATCTTCGATAGCCGCTGAACTTTCACTGATCTCATTACTTTGTTTCCCGACGTCGGTAATGTTGCCAACAACGTGGTCCATTTGTTGGTTTACTTGTTCAATTAAGCCTGAAATTTCATTCGATGCATCAGCTGAGCGTTGTGCTAATGTGCGAACTTCATCTGCAACTACGGCAAAGCCTCTACCTTGTTCTCCAGCTCTGGCGGCCTCAATAGCAGCATTAAGGGCTAGTAAGTTAGTTTGGTCAGAGATGCCTTTGATAATGTTTACAAAGTCATTAATCCCTGCTGTGACTGTTTGTAATTGCTTTACAGATTCAGAGGCTGTTTTAGTGTCTCTGGATATCACAGAAGTTGATTGCAAAGTGGCGGATAGCATTACAATAATGTTATCAAGCAATTGCTGTGATGATTGAAAGCCATCTCTGTGCATTACAAGTTCACTTGAATTTGCTGCTAGGCTCTCCCTGATTTGCTCTATTAAAATTGAAGACTGTAGCCACAAGCGGTTTAATTCGTCTTGTTGTTTGGCAGTTTTATCAGTTTGATTTATTTGCGCTACTAACTGACTTTTAGCATTCTTAACTTGTTCCAGTTCATCATGCAGTGCTTCATTTTGGTTACGAATATCTACAATTTCATTTTTTAGTTTTGCAATTTCTTTTTTATACTTAGAATTAAATATCACGTATTTGTCCAACTGTTTCTGTAAATGTGCCCAGAGTAAATCTCAGCGTTGTGCTAGCACACTTAATCTAATAGGTTATTAGGTTAGTTTAGCAAACTATGTCGTAATTTTTTTGAGCAAGCGCAATAAAACAGTGTGCCATTGCTATTTTTAGGTCAACAGAGCAGCCTTAATGCGAGGAAATAACATCGCTTTATTAGTAAACTATATGTTTGAAGATAGTTGCGCGCAAGAACATTTGTTAGTTTAACTGAGACAGACGACTTTATTCCGCCCTGTTTCTTTAGCTTTATAAAGACCAAGATCGGCTTGTTTAACCATGTCTTTATATTCACCTTGTTGATTATATTCACAGACACCTAAAGAAACAGTGACCTGAAGTAGCTTATCTTGGTAAGTCAATTCAATGTTACTTACGGCTAAGCGTAACTTTTCTGCAAGATGCGATGCTTGCTCTTTATTGGTTTCAGGTAAAAACACCAGAAATTCTTCACCTCCCCAGCGAGCAACTTTATCCATACTTCTAATTGAATCTTGCAATGCGCTAGCCACTTTTTGCAATACAATGTCACCATAGTCATGTCCATAGGTGTCGTTGAGTACTTTAAAATGATCTATATCCAGCAAAATAATACTAAAAGTTTTTTTATTGCGATTAACCCGGCTCATTTCTAATTCAAAGATATCGTGCAATGCGCGGCGATTAAATAGTCCCGTGAGCTGATCGCGCAACGCAAGCTCTTTAACTTGCAGGTAGGCAGAGTGTTTTAGTCTATAGGCAATATAAATAAATAGGATAATTAAAAGACTGAAGGCAACGATCCCATAGAGTCGTAGAATTGCATTTTCATTGCTTGTTTGCGCTAGTTTAGCTTCGATTAATGACTTTTCTTTAGAGGCAATATCATAGGCTGCTTGTGATTGATCAAATTTTTCTTTTGCAGCTAATGAGGTACTTTCATCATCTAATTCTTTGTATTCAACCATAAGTTCTAATGCGCGTTGGTAATTTCCTAATGATTGATAATTTTCGATCATTGGCGGATAGTTTTCTAAACGTTTGATGAGTTGACTCTCGCTTGAAAATATAGCAAGGGCTTGCTCAAAATAGTCGGCAGCAAGTTTATAATTACCTAAACTTTGATTGCTTTGTGCCAGATTACTTAAAACGGTAGGCTTATGTATTAAATCATTGTTTTTATTTACAATATCTAACGCTTTTAAATAATAATCAATGGCTTTTTGGTGCTCATTTAGCTCAGCATAAATAGTGCCTTTATTAATAATTATAGGAACTCGGTCAAATATATTATGAAAGTGGGCTACTTTTTCGGCTTGATTAATGGCAATTAATGCCTCTTGGTATTGGGCTTTATCAACGTACATTGCAGCTAAGTTTGCATACAGCTCAGTGAGCAGTATGTCATTTTCAGGGTATGCTGCTATTGCCTGTTGAGTGTATTCAATCGCTTTGTCGTAGTTTTTCATATAATAATTGGTAAACCCTAAACCAATTAATATCTTCGGTGAAGCATATCCTTGAATGTTTATTTGTAAATCGTGAGCATGTAAGATTTTATCGAGTCCATCTACCATTTTTCCTTGTCTAACAGAGTTAATTCCATACAAATAGTAAGTCATACTCGTAGCAAGCTGTGTGTCATCAGCAAAAGACACCGCTTTTGATAAATAAGAATCGGCTTCGGCAAACTTACCTAAGCGATATTTCATTAGTCCGAGGTTGTCATAAAGTGCGTATTTAGTTTCTATATCGACTTCGCTAACGAGTAATTGTGAGACATCGTCTTTGAGCAAGTCGAATTCATGCCAGTTCTTGTCTTCATTCATAAATGCAAGCCAAACAACCATTAACTCAGCTTGTTGTGTGGTTGATTGTGCCGAGGAATATGTTGTCCTTAATTGTTGATAAGCTTGTGCGGATTCACCATCGCTTTTGAGCTGTTTTATTTCACTGAGTGTGGATTCTAGTGAGTCAATTTGCTCTGTGGCATAGCCACTATTAATAAACGTTAGCAGTAGTAATATTAAAATACCTTGTCGTACCATTATAAAGTCCAAAGAGTAAGGGGCGTGTTGAAGTCAACTAATGCCAAAGTTTTTGCAGTGGGAGCTGTGTTTATTTCACTGATCAGTGTGAATAAGCATAAATTAATTATCGCTAAAAGCGACATTATTGCCGTTATATTTTAATTTTTATAGGTATTAATTTTGTATCTTTGTCTTAAAGCGTTGCGCGTAAAAAATTTAAAGTTTGCGTGGATAAGTCGCAGAACAACACGTCTGCGACTCAATTATAGCGAAGTGTAATTAGTAACGTTTTTTAGGTGCTTTTAGTTGTGAATCAAATTCATCAGGAAATAAAATCGTGCCGTCGTCTTCTTCAGTTGGAAAAACGGCGATAAGTAAGTCATCTTGTTCAAGACCGGGTGTCCATCGGGTTGTCCAATCTTTCAATGGAATTGCTTTAGCTGTGCAATTTTCCCACTCACCGGTAGCCCATGCCTCGGCATAAATACGTTCAGGCCATACCGGTACACAATCATCATCTTCGTTGGCGAGCATAACACAGCCATCGTCGTCATTTAATATCCACACTTGTTTGAACTCTTGGACGGTCTCAAACATAAAAGCCAATCTTTTTTTGGCTCCTAAATTTAAGATTGTCTCGAATTTTTCAGATGCGGTTGCAGTTGCATTACTCATTAATAGACTCTCTCTAGAATGGCTTAGGTATAGTATATTGACTAATATGACAAAATGTCGATTAGTTAAAAATTAATTACACATTGCGTGGTATAAATCGTCGGCGAGTTGGCTTAGATCTTGTTCGCAGCGGTTAGTCAGTGCATAGGTTCGCAAGCCGTAAAGGCCCATTGCTAAAAAACGAGCTAGATGCTCAGCTGTGCGTGTGTTTGGGATTTCACCTTCTTTTATCGCGCGCTCAAATTGTTCGGCGAGGGCGTTTTCGTAGGCGTTTAAATTTGTCATTAGTACGTGGCTGATCTGTGAATCTTGCCCTTCAACTTCACTAATACTTTTAGTCAGTAAACATACTTTCATCGCATCACCACTGATACACTCGTTGACTATTGAGTCTAAGTATTGGCGTAGGCTTGGTAAAACGGGTTTATGTTGACAAAAAAGTGCCGTAAATTGCTGATTTCTATCAGCCTGATATTGCTCAATAGCCGCTAAAAAAATACCTTTTTTATTACCAAACGCAGCATATAAAGACCCCGGATGAAGCGCTGTAACTTGCGTTAATTTTTGCATACTCGTTTTAGCATAACCGTGTTGCATAAAAGCCAGCATCGCTTGGCGAAGTACAAATTCACGGTCAAATTCGGCTATTCTCATAGGGCGCTCTGTTGCATTCTATTTGACTTATAAGGTGTATGTGGGGTTAGTTTACTTAATCTTGAACAAATATTCAAAAATAGACTTGAATGTTTTATTGTCCGCCCTTATCTTGAATGTACACTCAAGATAAGGATTGATAAGAATGACCACAGATCTACTGCAACCGTTTAAGCTTAATGGCACGATTGAATTACAAAACCGTATACTTATGGCACCGCTAACGCGTTGTATGGCTGACGATAACTTAGTGCCAACCCAAGCGATGGTTGATTACTACGCACGCCGTGCTGAAGCCGGTTTAATAATTAGTGAAGCCACGATTATTCGCCCTGATGCGCAAGGTTACCCGAATACGCCAGGTTTATTTACCAGCGCACAAATTCAAGGCTGGAAAAAAGTAACCGATGCTGTGCATGAGCAGGGCGGTAAAATGTTTGCACAACTTTGGCATGTTGGTCGGGTTGCACATCCACACTTTTTTGATGGCGACGTTTTAGCCCCATCTGCGATTGGTGTTGAAGGCTCTGTACCACGTATGCGTGAGCTTACTTATATTACCCCAAAAGCAGCAACCACTGCCGATATTAAGTCATTAATTGCAGATTATGCAAAGGCTGCAGAGAATGCGCTTGAAGCAGGGTTTGATGGCGTTGAGATCCATGGTGCGAATGGTTACTTAATCGATCAGTTTTTACATTATGCAGCCAATGAGCGTGATGATGAATACGGGCAAACTCCAGAGAATATGTCGCGTTTTGCACTTGAAGTTGTTGATGCGGTAATTAATGTCATCGGCGCAGATAAAACTGGGCTACGTTTATCTCCTGGTGCTTACTTTAATATGAGCGAAGATAGCCGCGATAAAGCGGTATTTGATTACCTCTTAAACGAGTTGAATAGCCGAGCACTCGCTTACTTACATGGCGGTATTTTTGACGATAGCATGCGCTTTGCAAGCCTTGCAGATAAAACGACGTCAGAATATTTACGTGCGGCTTATTCAGGTACTTTAGTGGGTGTTGGTAGCTATGATTTTGACACGGCTAAAGCTGCTATTAACGCCAATAAGTTTGATTTAATTGCTATTGGTCGCCCGTTTATTGCAAACCCAGATTACATCAGTAAAATAAAAAATGCTGAAGAAGTGGTTCCATATAGTGATGAAATGCTGGCTGAACTAATTTAAACGTAGTTTGTTTTAGTCACTAAACCACCTACTTCTGTAGGTGGTTGCATTAACGTCGGAAACTACTTGTCTCTGGCGTTTATAACACGTCAATAGATGTTGATTGCAAACTTGTTTTAGGTATTTATTTGCGATTAGCAATATTGCTTTTTAATCGTTACTAATGCTGTGAAAAATACTCTTTCGTATTGATTTAACTCCCTCTCTATTTCCTACAAATATTACCGCGATAGACTGTTATTTAAATTATAATCTTTATTATGTTAATTGGTTAAGCTGCATTGTTGCCATAAATAATCAATATTTTTGTCACTGTTACGTCAATTTTTTCGAGCTTTTTTGTCATATATTCCCTCCATACTTTGCCCGTATACAAAACAATAATTGCAAATGGGACAACAATGCGTACTTTTACTAAAAGATCGACTTTAAGCTTAGCAATCGCTTTAGCGTTTTCAACTAATAGCTTTGCAAATACCAACGAAATAGAAGAAGTCACGGTAGTGGCAAAACCAACGAGCTATGCAAATAGTGTGATTGAGCAATCAATGATTGAACAGCAGAGTTCGGTATCAAGTGTATTATCGGTGATGGATAACCTACCGGGAATTAGTATTAACGAAGGTGATGCATTTGGTGGTGATGATTGGTCTACCACTATTACGATGCGCGGCTTTAGTATCGATGGTAACCAACAGCAGTTAGGTATGACGGTTGATGGTATTCCAAACGGCGGCTCTAATTATGGCGGTGGTGCAAAAGCTAATCGCTACCTAGACAGCGAAAACTTAGCCACGGTTGAAGTGGGCCAAGGTACCTCAGATATCGCCTCAGCATCACTTGAAGCGCTCGGTGGTACGTTTAATTTTGTAAGTAAAGATCCTAGCCTTGAGCGAGGAACTACATTTGCTTACACCAATGGTGACCATGATGCGACCCGTTATTATTTTAAGCATGAAACTGGCACTCTCTTTGATAACACGCAAGCTTATGTGAGTTATTCACAAACCAATACTAGCCGCTGGATAGGTGATGGCAGTAATGGCGGTAAAGATAATCAACATGCTGAGGCTAAATTTGTATCTAACTTTAATGCGCTGACTGTAACAGGGCGTTTATCGTATGATGATGTAAGTGAGACCAACTATAACAGTGTGAGCTTGCAGCAATTTGCGCAAACACCAAATTGGGATCAACTAACTTGGAATTGGACTGGCGTGCCACACTTTGACCAAATGTTTGCAGAAGGTTGGGGTACATTGCGTGAAAATGCGTTAGGTTACGTAAAGTTTGAATACGCAATCTCACCTTCATCATTATTAACAATCAGCCCTTATTACCATAAAAACTCAGGGCGTGGTGATTGGATCCCACCTTATTTAACATCACCTGTCGATAAAGACGGTAATCCAACAATCGAAGGCGGCACAAATGCTGGCTCATATGGTTTTGCAGATAGCCAAGGTAAGCCATTAACGCCTAATGCAAATTGTACGGATACACTCAGTTGGCCATGGGATTCAGGCACAGGGTTGAATCCGGCGTGTTACCCAGATTCGGCAATACCGGTAATGTCATATCGCCATACACACTATGACAAGGACCGTTTAGGTTTGACCGCCGATTATAAATTAACCTTAGGGATGCACGATATTGAAGCAGGTATTTGGCTTGAGCAAACTGATCGTGACGAATCTCGTGATTGGCATAAAGTTATTGACGCTCGCGTGTATCATCACTTTGATAGCACCCCATACTGGACGCAATATAAAAATACTTTTGAAACAGATACCTTTAAGTGGTACGTACAAGATTCTATCAGCCTAGGCGATTTTACAGTTAATCTTGGCGCCAAACAGTATTTAGTTGAATTACAAAAATACGATCATTTTGCAGATCTACGCTCTGATAAAATAAACAGTGATTCAGATGTGTTATTTAGTGCAGGTGCTTTGTACCAGCTAACTAGCAGTACAGAGTTATTCGCCAGTTTCAGTGAAAATTTCTCAGCAATTAAAGATGGAGTGCTGGAGCGTGATAGTTCTACACTCACAGAAATTGAACCAGAAACAGCTGAAAATATCGACTTTGGTGTACGTTATAAAGCAGACCGCTTGAGCCTAACTGCGACCGCTTATTCTATTGCCTTTGATAACCGTATCACCTTTATCGCACCTGGCAGTGATACCGGCGGGATTGATTATACGATAGGTACAAATGGCTCTTACATCAATGTAGGTGGTATTGACTCGCAAGGTATTGAACTATCAGCAAGTTATATGCTTACAAATGAATGGAATATTTATACTTCATATACTAATAACAGCTCTGAATACGCATCGCACGATCCAAGTGCCTACGATGCCGATGGTGTTATCCTCAAAGATGAAGACGGAAAAGCGCTACCGCCAAGCTTTAAAAAAGGCGATGACGTAATCGATTCACCAAGCGATATGTTTGTGCTTTCGACCGATTATTACAGTGGCGACTTCCGCTTTGGTATATCCGCTAAATATACCGGTGAACGCTTAGGTGCATTTTTAGATGAGCAAACTCGTACACGTAATAAAGTTGATGGTTATACCGTGCTTGATATCAATGCCGGTTATGCTGCAGACGTCAATGCCGGCCCATTTAAATCAATCGATATTGCTTTTGCTGTCACTAACGTAACAGATAAACAGTATTTAGCGGGTGGGACAGGTAATGGCAGCACTTATTTTATTGGTGCACCACGAACTGCAGCACTTACATTTACTGCTAATTTTTAAGCCCTAATTATAAAAATAATAACCAAAACCCATCCTTGTTGATGGGTTTTTATTGATAGGAATACTATGAAAGCAATAGCTAAACTGGCCGTAATAGGCTGTACATTAATGGTAAGTCATATTGTCAAAGCCAGTGATAATGTCGTGCTTGTGACGCTTGATGGAGTGCGTTGGCAAGAGGTATTTAACGGCGCCGATCAAAAATTGTTAGCAAATCCCGATTTTGTTAAACAGCCTGAGCAATTGAAACAACAGTTTTGGCGCGATGACAAACACGCCCGACAAGCTCAGTTAATGCCATTTATTAGCAATACGATTGCTCAACACGGTGTGTTAATTGGCGATAGAGAGAATGGTTCAACAATGTCGGTGAGTAACCCGTGGTATTTTTCATACCCAGGCTACAGTGAGATCTTAACTGGCAGTGTTGATGAGGCAATTAACAGTAATGATAAAACGCCAAATCCAAATAAAACTATTTTAGAGCGATTAGAGCAACGCGCTGACTATAAAAATAAAACCGCCTTATTTGGTAGTTGGGATGTATTTCCGTTTATTGTTAATACCAAACGCAGCGACGTATATGTAAATGCGGGTTTTATGCCAATTGAGGCAGACTTATTTGCCGATGCGCCACTATTAAATGCTTTACAACAGGAGATCCCAAGTCCTTGGCATAATGTGCGTTTAGACAGTTTTACATATCGTTTTGCCAAAGCTTATATGCTGGCAAAAAAGCCTAAGTTATTAGTGATCAGCTTAGGTGAAACCGATGATTTTGCCCATGATGGTCATTACGATCACTATTTGCAGTCGGCTAAACAAAGTGACGCTTTTATCAAAGACTTATGGCAAACCATTCAGACTACACCTGGCTATAAAAATAACACAACGCTTATTATCACCACGGATCATGGCCGTGGCAGTAACGCTAATGATTGGCAGCATCATAGTTCAAAACAAGCAATGGCAAAATCGGAGCAAGGTCGTAAAGCTTTTCCTGAGGGAATTATTGGCTCTGAGCATATTTGGTTAGCTGCAATTGGCTCAGATATTAAACCGCAAGGTTTATTAAAAACAACAACAGAGCTCAAACAAGCACAAGTTGCGGCAACGATTTTAACCGTACTTGGCGAAAACCCTAAGCAGCTTAATCCCGCTATGGCGGATGCAATTGATGAGATTTTAAAATGAAGCATTTAATTAAAGCGGCCGCATTGGTAAGCATTGTTGCGAGTTTTTCAGTATTAAGTACACCGCAAAAAATACTGTTTGGCTCATGTGGGCATCAAGATAAAGATATTCCGATTTTTGACGCGATCAATAAAGAGCAGGCAGATTTGTTTATCTTTTTGGGTGATAACATCTACGGCGACACCAACGATATGCGCGTACTTGCCGATAAATATCAGCGCTTAGGCGCTAAGCCCGGCTTTAAAACGTTAAAAGCACAGACTCCCCTTATTGCCATGTGGGATGATCATGATTTTGGCCAAAATGATGCAGGTAAAGAGTACCCACATAAAGAACAGTCTCGGAAAATTATGCTCGACTTTTGGCAAGAGCCAACGGGTTCAGTGCGTCGCACACGTGCCGATGGGATTTATACCTCGTATATGTATGGCGAAGGTGAGCACACGATACAAGTGATCATGCCTGATCTGCGTTGGAACCGCGATGCACTTAACCACGTTAGTGAAACACAATACAAGACTGAGCGTAAAGCGAATAATCAAGGGCCTTATAGCCCAAGTGAAGTAAAAGGCGCATCGATGTTAGGTGAGGCGCAGTGGCAATGGCTTGAACAAGAGCTTAAAAAGCCTGCTGCAATTAAACTGATTGCTTCGAGCTTACAGTTACTGCCTGACTTTACCGGCTGGGAGTCATGGGCTAATTTTCCGGAGGATAGAAACCGTTTATTTGCGTTAATTAAAAAACACCAAGTAAACGGCGTGGTAATTATCAGTGGTGACACACATTGGGGTGAGATATCAAGGTATGAACAAAACCTTGATTATCCACTGATTGAAATGACCAGCTCAGGCCTTACTGAAAAATGGAAAAACGTCAGTCCTAATAAACACCGCGTGGGGAAGTTCACACATGACGTTAATTACGGTGATTTAAGCATTGATTGGCAACAAACAGATCCAGCTATTTCACTCCAGCTAAAAGGCATTGATGGCGATGTGATCATGCAAAGCCAATTTAGCTTATCAAGTATTAGCCCATATAAATAATGACTCCCTCAGAAAATAAAACGCACAGTAGCTATACTGTGCGTATAAAAAGTGAGTTAATTATTGTGCTAACTCGCTGATTTATTAATGCCAATTAGCGACAATGGCTACCCCTATAATTGAAAATATCTTACACTGTTTTTATCTCAAGCAAGAACAGTGTCGCTATGCTCAATATTATTCAATCTAACCGTATGGAAGCCCTGCAAGCGCAGTTTCATCAGCTTTTAAAAGTAAACCCATTAAGCAGCCCGTTTGATAAAGAAGTGGTGTTGGTGCAATCTCCGGGTATGTCGCAGTGGCTGAAAATTGGTTTAAGTGAAAGTTTGGGGGTGGCAGCACAGGTAGATTTTCCACTGCCGTCGAGTTTCATTTGGCAGTTATACCAGCAGCTATTACCGAATGTACCCAAAGAGTCGGCGTTTAATAAACCTAATCTTGCTTGGAAGTTATTTGCTATTTTACCAAACTGCATTGATGAACCGTTATATTTACCCCTTAAAACCTACCTAGCAGGTGATACTGACGGTCAAAAAACCTTTGCTTTATGTGAAAAAATAGCCGATGTATATGACCAATATTTAATGTACCGTCCGCACTGGATAGCCACATGGGACAGCGGCACTGATAAATTAGATGATGTAGATATTAGTATCGCGCCGTGGCAGCCTGATCTGTGGCGAAAAATAGTAGCGCATAGTCAAGTGCTTGGGCAAAGTCAGTTTCATCGCGCCAATATGCAAGGGCAGTTATTAGCCGCGCTTGATAAAATGGACAGTAGCTTATTACCAAAGCGGATCAGTTTATTTGGTATTTCAGCCATTGCCAGTTCGCAACTTGATGTGTTTGATGCATTAAGTAAAAAAACTGAGGTGTTTTTATTCTTTTTTAATCCCAGCGAACATTATTGGGGGGATTTAATTGATGAAAAAACTGCAGCTAAAATAACGGCTAAATACGCCAAAATGCCATTGCTGGAAGCGCAGCAAAAAAAGCAAAGTGAGCCAGAGCAAGACTACTATTTTATTGGTAATCCGTTGTTATCATCGTGGGGTAAATTAGGCCGTGATTACTTTGAACAACTGGTACAGCTTGACGCAAGCTGGATTGATGGCTTTATTGATGTGTTTGACGACAGTTTACTTGGTCAAATTCAAAGCGAAATTTACCAGTTAGCGTTTAAAGGTGAATCCCTTACTGACAATAAAGAATGGTTTATAAACGATGAAGGTAAGCTTGCAATAAGCACTACCGATACCAGCATTGCTCTAAGTGATTGCCATACTCCACTTAGAGAAGTTGAGCGTTTGCACGATTACTTACTTAATTTATTTAATCAAAACCCCGCACTCACCCCAAAAGATATTATAGTAATGATGCCGGATGTTGGCACTTATAGCCCTTACATCGAAGCGGTATTTGGCGGTGCGCAGGGTAACCGTTTTATTCCCTATGCATTAGCCGATCTAGCCATTGAGCAAGAAAAACCGGTACTGAGTTCGTTTGCAAGCTTAGCTGATCTGCCGTTTTCGCGCTTTGGTGTGTCAGATATCCTTGATTTACTGCAAGTGACGCAAATAGCTGAAAAGTTTAGTGTTGAAGCGCACGAATATGAGCAAATTCAATATTGGCTTGAGCGTGTTGGCGTCAAGTGGGGAATAAACGCCGAGCATAAGCATAGCTTTGATTTACCCGCGATAGAATTAAATACCTGGCAACATGGCTTAAACCGCTTATTGTTAGGTATTGCCCAACGTGATGAACAATGCCCGTTTAATGGCATATATAGCGCTGATGAAGTGGAAGGGATGGCACTTGATACACTCAATAAATTAGTGCATTTTATTGATGTATTGCAACACTTTAAACACAGGCTCACCCCAGACGACACGCTAACTAATAAAACCCTTATCCTGAGTGAACTATTAACGGCTATTTACGAGAGCGAAAGCGACGATAGCTGGGATTTACTGGTACTGCAAAAGGTGCTCGAAGAGCTGCAAAAGCACCATGATAATGGCGATTACACGCAAGTAGTGTCACAGCGTATTGTGAGTTATTTAATTAAACAAGGCATTCAAGAAAAAGGTGTAGGGCAACGCTTTTTAGTCGGCCAAGTGAATTTTTGTACGCTAATGCCAATGCGTGCTGTGCCATTTAAAGTGGTGTGTATGTTAGGGCTTAACGATGCCGATTACCCACGAACTGTGCAGCCGATTGGTTTTGATTTAGTGCCTTATTCGAAAAAGCAAAAAGGTGACCGATCGCGCAAATTAGATGACCGTTACTTATTTTTAGAAGCGCTGCTCAGTGCCCGTGATAACTTATACATGAGCTATATTGGCCGTTCATGTTTTGATAATCAACCGCGTATGCCATCAACCTTAGTGAGTGAATTACTAGAATACATTGGCCGCAGTTTCAAATTTGCTGAGCCAAGTGAGCAAACCTTGCCTGAGTGTTTGATCAATAAACAGCATTTACAGCCTTTTAATAGCCTAAATTATCAGGCAGATACCACTAATACGCTGCAATCCAATCACAGTTATAATCCAATTTGGTTACCCGCTCAGGCGATAATCCCAGAGCCACTGACGGCGCTTGAGGTCAGCGCACCTGAACATCTTGAGCTGGATATGTTTATCCGCAGCGTATGCAATGCACAAGAGAGTTTTTATCAGCAAAGTTTAGGGTTGCGTTTAGCACAATTTAACGAAGTAGCTAAAGATGAAGAGCCATTTAGTTTAGACGCACTGCAGCGTTATTTTTATCTCGACGAAATACTCGAAGCGGCTATTTTTGAGCAGCCCCTTAGTCGTGAGCAAATACTGCAACGAGGCGAGTTACCGCAGGCGCATGTTGGAGATTTGATCTTTGAGAAAATGCAGCACCGGGTTGATGCACTGGCAGGGCAAGTTAAAGAGCACATCAAGGGCGGCAAAAATGAACCGATTGAAGTTGCGCTAACACTTCACAGTGATAACAACAGTACTGAGCTTGAAGGCTGGTTAAATCATCTTTATCAGCACAAACAAGTGTTTTATCGCAGTGCCAGTATCAAGGCAAAAGATCTCATCAAGGGCTTTATATATCACCTTGTTGCGCAGTGCGTGGATCAACATGTAGAAACTGTATTACTTGGGCTTGATAAACAAATCACTTTTGCAGCTTTGGATAAAGCAGATGCCCAAGCACTGTTGCAAGATTGGTTTACTTTATATAACGCGCTACTTAAAGAACCCGTAGCGTTTTTTCCTGTGAGTGGCTATGAATACGTAAAAAGTGGTGGCGATATTGGCAAAGCAATGAGCAAATTTAGCCCACAATATATTGGCCGAGGCGAGGGCGAGAACCCCTATATTCGCTTAACAACGCAATCGTTGAATGAGTGCCAAGAGGAATTTATACGCTGGAGCGATATGCTACTTGCGCCGTTATTTGCACATGCAAAGGAGAGTGACCATGCAAGCGCTTAATCCACTTACGATGCCGCTTATTGGGCAAAGTCTCATTGAAGCCAGTGCAGGCACCGGTAAAACTTATACTATTACAGGTTTATATTTACGTTATTTACTCGGCATGCAAATCGCGCAACAACACTCATCGCCCGTAAATACTCCGTTGAGTGTTGAACAAATATTGGTCGTTACGTTTACCGATGCCGCCACCCAAGAAATTAAAGACCGTGTGCGCACTCGTATTATAGCAGCACGTGATGCACTGCTTGGCCAAGCAACAGAGGATGAGCTGATCAATGCTGTGATCGCCACAATCGATGATAAACACCGTGCATTTGATTTGCTCGATGCCGCCGCTAAATCGATGGATGAAGCAGCAATATTCACCATTCATGGTTTTTGCCAACGAATGTTAAAACAGCATGCGTTTGAGTCTGGTGTGGCGTTTAATTTGGAGTTTATTTTAGATCAACGGGAGATCTTGCTTGAAACCATTAAAGATTTTTGGCGAGTGTTTGTATATCCACTCAATAAAGAAAAAACCGATGCAATTTTAGAGGTATTTGCTGCCCCTGAAGCGTTATTTAGTAAAGTGGCCAACATACTTAATAAAGGCAATGCGCTGGTTACTCCGCAAATAAAACTAGATGATGTGTGGCAAGCACGCGAGCTATATCTTGGTAAAGTCGCGAGCTTTAAAAAAGCCTGCCTTGATAGCGAATTTATTGCAGCTGTAAAAAGCTCTGGCTTAAGTGGTGCCAAAACACCTGCACGTAAAGGTAGCCTTGCAGCGCTTGAGGCATTTTGTAAAGGTGATGAGCTATTTTTTGAGTTTGGTACAAACAAGTACTCTTATGAAATATGGAGTACTGAAAACCTCAGTGACGAAGCTAATTATAAAAAAAATCAGCCTTTGTTTAGTCATGTAATGCTTAGCCAGTTTGATGAAATGGCTAAGCTTGTTAACACTGTTAATCAAGGCTTGGCAATCGCTATTGTGCAACATGCGGCAAGTTGGGTTAAACAAGCCATTGTAAAACGCAAGCAAGAGCAAAGCGTTATAACTCCTGATGATTTATTAACTAATTTGCACAGTGCACTCAATACAGAGCAAGGCGCAGCACTGGCAGAAAAAATAGCGCAGTTGTTCCCGGTAGCGATGATTGATGAGTTTCAAGATACTGATCCCATTCAGTACGGTATTTTTAGTAAAATTTATAGCCAAGAAAACACCACGCTTGCCATGATAGGCGACCCTAAACAAGCTATTTACGGTTTTAGGGGCGCGGATATTTTTACGTACATTGGTGCTAAACACGAAGTGGCAAAGGAGCAGCAATTTACCCTTGGTACTAACTTTCGTTCCAGTAGCGATGTGGTTGCAAGCGTCAATGCACTGTTTAGTAAACACGATAACAGCTTTATTTATAACGATGCGATCCCGTTTAATCGCGTGGCGGCACAAGGTAAAAAAGCCGATAAATCGTTTTTAATAGATGGCCAACCTGCCACCGCCTTTGAGTTTTGTGTGTTTGCAGATAGCGCCGCAGATGAAAAAAATAAACCAACTAATAAAGGCATTGGCCAGCAACATTTAGCTAGCTATTTTGCCAATAAAATAGTGATCTTACTTGAGCAAGCACAGCAAGGGCGTGCGTGTATTGCGAATAAGCCAGTCACGGCGGCAGATATTTGTATTTTGGTGCGTGATCGGGTTGAAGCGCAAATTATGAAAAAAGCCCTCAGTGATGCCAAAATTGCGAGCGTGTACTTATCCCGTGAGAGTGTATTTAGCCAAGAGCTGAGCCATCATTTACTTAATTTTTTATCGGCTTTACATGGCCAATACAACGAATCATTGTTGCGAGGCGTGTTAGCTGGGCCACTATTTTGCTTAAGTTATAATGACATTTATGCCTTGGCTGATGATGAAGCACAGTGGCAAGAGCATCTTAACTTTTTTGCTTACCTGAGCTCTATTTGGTACAAACAAGGTGCAATGGCAATGCTTGAGCACTTACTCAGTCACAATCAATTAAGCGCGAAATGGCAAGGGTTGGGTTACAACGTTGAACGTTGGCTGACCGATTTTCGTCATTTAGGCGAGATCCTACAGCAAAAACAAATCGAGCT
Source organism: Pseudoalteromonas sp. SG44-1 (assembly GCF_014164315.1). Taxonomy (NCBI): domain Bacteria; kingdom Pseudomonadati; phylum Pseudomonadota; class Gammaproteobacteria; order Alteromonadales; family Pseudoalteromonadaceae; genus Pseudoalteromonas; species Pseudoalteromonas sp. SG44-1. Next base: position 169,940 of record NZ_JACJEW010000002.1, on the reverse strand, counting down.
AGAGGGTACTTTACGGTTATTACGTTGGTTTGCGCAGCAAGTAAGTCAACAAGATGGTGAAACCGTGCAAGTACGCCTTGAGAGTGATGCCAATTTGGTAAAAATAGTCACTATGCATGCTTCAAAAGGGCTTGAATACCCGCTGGTATTTATGCCATTTGCCAGCGGTTATCGTGAAACGAAAGATGCGTTGTATCATCAGGATGGCCAGCTGATTTACGATCTCAGTAAAAACGATGATGCGTTACAAAAAGCGGAGCAAGAACGCCTAGCTGAAGATCTACGGTTATTGTATGTTGCACTCACTCGCGCCGTTCATTACTGCGCAATTGGTATGTATAACCTAGGCCAAGGACAAAGTAGTCGGTTGGCAATTCAAAGTAGCTCCTTAGGGCATGTATTATTTGCAGGACTTGATATCACCAGTAGTTTAGTGTGGCGCACGCATTTACAAGAGTTTTGTGCTGACAAACCAGCCATGAGCTATCAACAGTTTACTAGCGAAGAGTTATCTCAGCAGGGTGCATTATCACTGCAATCAAGCCAAACACAAAGTCACAGTGTGAGTGTTAATAAGGTTAAAGTTAAAATTGAACGTGATTGGCGCACCACCAGTTTTAGTGCGCTGAGTTTTAAAAGTCATAGCGAGCATTTAGAACCTGGGCGCAGCGACGAAGATCATCAAAAAGATGAGTTTGCCACGCAACAGGACGATATTCGCTCACCTTATAGCTTTCCCAAGGGGGCAAAACCGGGTAGTTGTTTACACGAGATTTTTGAGCAATTGGATTTCACCAGCCCAGAGCAGCACCCCACAAACCATGAGCAAAACCTAAGCGTGGTAGTTGAGCGCAGCTTAAACAAATACCATATTAGTGAGCAATGGCAAGAGACAACTGAGCAATGGGTGCTTGCCGCGTTAAACTGCCCATTGAATGAAAACGGTTTAAGCTTAAGTAAATTAACGCCACGGGATTGTTTGGTTGAAATGGAGTTTAATCTGCCAATTACCAGTTTAACGGCAAAAGGCTTGAATGAAACATTGATTAAGCACTTTGGTTTTAATCAAAGTAGGCTCGATTTTTATGATGTAAAAGGCTTATTAAAAGGGTTTGTCGATTTAATATTTTGTCATAACGAGCAGTATTTTATTTTGGATTATAAGTCTAACTTTTTAGGCAACCAGCCAACTGATTATGAGCAAGAGCATTTAGAGCAAGCTATGAGTAGCCACCAGTACCATTTACAGTATCTAATTTACACCGTGGCATTGCATCGGTTATTAAAACAACGGATCAACAATTACAGCATTGAGCAGCATTTAGGTGGCGTATATTACACCTTTTTACGTGGTATGGCAGATGGAAAAGGTGTGTACTTTAAAAAGTTGACCGCCGAGCAAGTTATTATTTTAGATGGGCTTTTTAGTCAAGGCAGTGTTGCCCAAAGCATAGATGAGGCAACCGAAAATAGCCAAGGAGCAATGCTATGAGCGTGTTAGATACCAATACAGCCATTGCAACAGCAGCGACGAACGACGTACAAATAGTGCCATTATTTGATTACCTACTTAGCGAAAACCGGCTACGAATGGTTGATATAAAACTGGCAGAATTACTGTGTAGCAGTGAGCAAACTCAACAACCAAACGACGTTTATTCACTGCTTTTATTACTCTGTTTATCGCAGCAAAGTCAGCACAGCTGTTTAGATTTAGCGCAGGTAGATTGGCGTAATCCGTTTAATTTACGCCAAAGTGATTTTACCAAACTAGCGGGCATAATTCCTGACACACTCAGCCCGTTTAACGACACATTTACCACCGCAGAGGCAATTAATTGCTTGCAAAACCATCCTAGTGTCGGGGAGACTAAACCGTTACAGTTACTTGAACAACGACTTTATTTTGCACGTCTAAGCGGTTATGAGCAAACACTGGCATCAAGATTGTTGTTAATGAGTGAGCGTAAGCTCGATATTGATAGCGATAAGTTAACTCAGTTACTTTGTGACTATTTCCCCGAACAAGATGCACCAGAGCAAGGGCTCGATTGGCAAAAGGTTGCCTGTGCGATGGCAGCAACCAAAGGCTTTAGCGTTATTACCGGTGGCCCAGGAACAGGTAAAACCACGACCGTGACTAAGCTACTAGCAATTTTACAATCGCTTTATCAAAATGCCCCACTGAGTATTAAGTTGGTGGCACCGACAGGCAAAGCCGCTGCGCGATTAAGTGAATCAATCCTTGGGGCAAAACAACAGTTAAAAGATAAAATAAGCGCTGCTATTACGCCGCTGATCCCAGAAAGCGCGCAAACGATTCACCGGTTACTGGGGGTAAAACCGTTTACTAATAAGTTTAGGCATAACCGCAGTAATCCATTGCATTTAGATGTATTGATCATTGATGAAGCGTCGATGGTTGATTTATCGCTGATGGCTAAACTAATTGAGGCCTTACCAGAGCATGCGCGACTTATATTACTCGGTGACAAAGACCAGCTTGCCTCGGTTGATACCGGCAGTGTAATGAGCGATTTATGCCAAGGTTTAGTGCTTGGCCAAACACCAAGTTATTCAGAGGCGCGTTGCGCTGAACTAAACAGCTTATGCTTTAATAACCAGCGCAAATTAGTCGCAGGTAATAGTCAATTCAAACTGGCCGACTGTATCGCGTTTTTACAGCACAGTTACCGTTTCACAGCCGACAGCGGCATAGGTCAATTAGCATTAGCGGTTAATACCAATAACAGCGGCAAGCTCAATTATGTAGAGCAAGAGCTGAGCAGCGGCCAATTTAAAGACGTTATTTTAGACTATGACATTGTAAGTAAACCGATTGATAAACTAGTACAAAGCGCCGCCAGTAAATACGCTCAGTATCTTAATTTAATTAAACAACACGCGAGCGTACAAGACATACATAAAGCTTTTGCCAGTTACCAGTTGTTAGCCGCAGTACGCGAAGGCGATTATGGCGTTCATAGTTTAAATAAACGCATTGAAACGCAATTAAGCCAGCAAGGATTGATTAATGTAAACTCAAATCAGCGGCATTATTTGGGCATGCCGATTATGATTGCGCAAAACGATTATCAGCTAAAACTATTTAATGGAGATATTGGGATTTTAATGCACGACGACAGTGCCCAGCTCAAAGCCATATTTATTGACGAGCAGGGCAATCAACGGGCATTTTCACCAGCCAGACTACCAGCCCATGACACAGTTTATGTAATGACTATTCATAAATCACAAGGCTCCGAGTTTGCCTATACGGCTATGGTACTGCCACCACAAAACCAAGCAACTGCCGGCATCAACCGCCAGTTAGTCTACACCGGCATTACCCGTGCTAAAAACACTTTCGAGCTGGTGGCTGATAAAAAAGTGTTGTTAATGGCAATGAATAAATCAGTCAGCAGGGCATCAGGATTGTATGAGAGGTTGGTGGAGTTTTGAAAGGGAAAGCTTTAAGTTTTAAGCTGCTTGCTCTGACCCCGTTAAATTTATCATGTAGGTCAAGCTTTAGCTTTTTTGTTGTCACAGATGCTTTGATATAAAATGCTGGTTAATCAGAATCATGGGATTAAATAGATGAATTCTTTATTGGTTATTTTGCTTTTAATACCATTTGTGGCATTTTCACATAGCCCAAAATTTCAACAAGTGGAGCAAGAAGCTAGGTTAATCGAAGTGACGCTTTCGGGCCGGATAGGGGTAACGGTTCTTGATACTAAAAATGGAGAATACTGGGATTACAAAGGTGATGAACGCTTCCCTTTGACAAGTACTTTTAAAACAATTGCTTGTGCAAAGTTATTGTATGACTCTGAGCAAGGGGATATTAATCTTAATAGTACAGTCAAAATTAAAAAGACAGATCTTGTGACGTATTCTCCGGTTATAGAAAAGTATGTAGGACAAGCAATAACCCTTGATGATGTGTGCTCTGCAACCATGAAAACAAGTGATAATACCGCGGCAAACATCATCATAAATGCAGTAGGGGGCACAGAAAGCATAACTGATTTTGTAAGGCACACAGGGGATGAAAAAACTCGCTTAGACCGTTTTGAGCCCGATTTAAATGAAGGAATACCAGGAGACTTAAGGGATACAACGACTCCTAAATCAATAGCAAACACTTTAAATGAGCTATTATTCGGCTCAACACTTTCTCCAATGAGCCAAGAAAAGTTAAAAACATGGATGGTCAATAACCAAGTAACTGGTAACTTGTTGCGCTCAGTGTTGCCTGAAGGTTGGAACATAGCCGATCGTTCCGGGGCTGGTGGCTTTGGTGCTCGAAGCATTACAGCTGTAGTATGGAGTGAACATCAATCACCGATCATAATTAGCATCTACATAGCGCAAACTGAGGTCTCAATGAAAGAACGCAATGAGGTGATCGCTAAACTAGGGAACTCCATTTTTAAAGTTTATACATCGCAGTCTCGTTGATAAAGCTAACGTTGAGGTCTTTCATGGATAAAGAGTTAAGTCTGATGATCCTGCCAGAACAGCTAAACCATTGAATCAAAATAGCAACTCGGCTATGGTTGATGGATTAAAAGATAAATAAAACGAGTCACTCTTAAGGCTCGTTATAGAGGGAGTTGGTACAGGTGGATATTGAAGTTGCTTTGGTAAACGCGTTTACAGTAAATGGCAAAGGTGGCAACCCTGCAGGCGTTGTTTTTAATGCTGACAGGCTCACAGATGCTGAAAAATTAAAAATTGCTCAAGTTGTCGGGTATTCAGAAACGGCTTTTGTTGCTAGTGATAATGAAGCTGATTTTGAGGTGTCTTTTTTTACTACAACAGCAGAAGTTGATTTTTGTGGTCATGCTACGCTAGCTACTTTTTCTACTATGTTCCAAGAAGGTATGCTTACTGCGGGCACTTATGTTCAGCGCACCAAGGCTGGCATGTTATCTGTGAGTATTGAACCAAATGGTAAGGTTGTCATGGAGCAGCAATTACCTGAAAAAATAGCTGGTTTTTCATATCAAGAAATTGCCCATGTGATAGGTATTGAAAGTAATATACTTGAAAGCACAAACTTACCTATTGAAGCTATCTCAACAGGACTAGCCGATGTCATTATTGCTGTTCCTCATGGCTATTTAGATGCAATAGAGCCAAACGATGAACGTATCGCTGATTTTTGCAAACAGCATAACCTTGTTGGCTTTCATGTTTTTGAGCTTTGTGAAGTGCAAAGTAAACATACAGCCAGCTGCCGTAATTTTGCTCCTTTGTTTGGTATTTCTGAAGAGTCAGCAACAGGAAGCTCTTGTGGGGCTTTAGCATGTTACCTTACCGAGCATCTTGCTGAGTTAGGGAGTGAATATGTTTTTGAACAAGGTAGGGCTATGAATTGCCATTCAATAATTACAGCATCTGTTGAGTCTAACAATTCAATAATAAACAGCGTAAAGGTGGGTGGTTTTGCCAATAGTATAGGCTCAGTAATAGTCGCCGTATAACAGCTACTCTCTTAAGCCTAGTAATTGACAATAGCGTACAATTGACTGTTTTTATTCTATGTTGAAGAAGCTTGTTTTAGCGAAGGTTAGATTACTTTAAAGGACTCAGTGTGAAATGAATACTATATTTTTGCCCATGTTCGCGCACGTGATTTTGTGTGTTGTGCTATATGGTTTGCTCACTATTGCCAGAGCCCCAAGTGTATGGGGGCTTGGTAAAAGAGCGGATGGCTCTAATCCATTTCAATCTATACAGCCAAAACTCAGCGCTAATTTGAGCAACCAATTCGAGTGGCCGGTATTTTTTCATCTGGTTTGTGTGCTTTTAATTTCTACTGATTCAACAATTAGTTCAGCTTATTATTTGCTAGCTTGGGTCTTTATCGCTGGGCGAGTGTTGCACAGTGGTGTTCAAATATTCACTTCAAACATCAGGCTGCGAGGAAGTGTTTTTACAATTAACTTCATCGCAGTACTCGCAATGTGGGTGATGTATAGCATTGAAAAAATGAGCAGTTAACAAGGTGGAAAGACTCGCAAACGTATCAAAAAATCAAACTAAACAGCTTGTAACCACTTAAGCCAAAAATAAGCACTAACACCGGTAAAGTAAGTAAGTTTACCAACATTGAGTTGGTGTATTTGCCCATTACTGTTTTTTGGTTAACCAGCCACACTAGGTAGGTGGTTACAATAGGCAGTAATAGGCCATTAGCTGCTTGGGCAAAAATTATCACGGCAACAGGGTCTAAACCCAGAGACGCCACGGCTGCACCAAATAATAAAATAACAATGGCGACACTTTTAAAGCGGGTGTTATCCATTTTATTTGACCAACCTAACATGCCACATACTGCATACGCACCGGCAAGAGGGGCTGTAATTGCACTGGTTAAACCAGCTGCAAATAAGCCAATAGCAAAAAAGTAATGGGCGGCATCGCCAAGTAATGGCTCAAGTTGTACCGCCATGTTGGCAGCGCTAATTTGCCCTGCATCTGTGCCATAAAATGCCACTGACGCGGTTGATAAAATAGCCAGGGTGATCACGCCACCTAAGGTGATAGATACGCCAGTGTCTACATTAGTTTGCTTAATGACTTTTTGCTTATCACTTTTGCTGTCGTGCCTTGCAGCTAAAACACCTGAGTGTAAAAATAAGTTATACGGCACTATGGTGGTGCCCACTAATGCCAATACCGTGGTAATTGAACCCTCAGGCATACTAGGAATAAACCCTGCTAACACATCACTGAGCGAGGGAGCAGCCATAACAAGTGTAGAGATAAACACTAGGCTCATTAAAATCACTAATAAAATAAGCGCGTTTTCAACGACTTTGTGTTTACCGCTGTAAAGTAACACCGCACTTAAAAATGCAATGAGTGGCGTCCAAAGCTGGGCATTAACATGAGGGAATATTTCAATTAATCCCATACTGGCACCGCTAAGGTTGCCAGCCTCGTAGGCGGCACTGCCTACTCCAATGGCGCTGATCACTAAAAATATAGCGAGAGATTTAAATAGGGGCGTTTCAATGTGAGCTCTTAGCGCTTGCGCTAAATCTTGCCCGGTGGCTACGCCAAGGCGCGCCGCCATAGATTGTAATAATATGGTGGCAATTACTGAAAACAGTAATGTCCATATTAGTGCAAAACCAAAGTTTGCACCTGCCACGCTGGCAGTCGTAATAGTCCCTGGTCCAATGAAGGCAGCGGTGACGAGTAGTCCTGGTCCTAATCGCATAATTGACCTTAATAGTACTTTTGTATATTGCTATTTAAAGTTACATCTAACGTTTTATAACGCGATGCCTGTATTATTGCTGCCACTTATATTAAGTGCCTTGCAGCGATAGCCGCCCCTTGGCAAACCCTTTTTTGATGATAATCATATGTTAAAAAAGGTCGCGTAGCATACCAACTTATATATAAATTTAAAGGGGGTGTGGCGCGTTTGCACAAAATTAATACAATCAACAAATAAAAGTAATAACCGCTTACCTCAGTTTAGGGCTTATTTAACGGCTTAGAAGATGACTGAATAACCTTAAATTGTTCACAGGTTTATGCCAATAACTATAGGCACTATAAACGCTTTGCACGCACTGTATTCACGCAAAGGGTTTGAATGCCCTAAATATCAATTCATGCCATCACGGCTTTAATGGCCTCTAAGCCTTTTCGCAAAGTGCTGGCATCGGTTGCATAATTAATGCGAATACACTGGTGTTTGTGTGCCCAAGCATCATCAATACCAATAAAAAAATTATGCCCGGGAATAATATAAACATCCTGCTCTTTGAGCTTTTGGTAAAGTTGTTCGCTGGTTATTTTTGCCTCTTTAAACCACAGCCACATAAAAAATGCGCCTTCTACTTTGTGTAAGTAAACGGGGAGGTGGGCAAATATTTCATCAAATAAGTTCATTGCTGTTTGTGCTTTTTCTCGATAAAAAGGCAGCACTGAATTTTTACACAGCGGAAGGAGTTCATCTTCATTAATAAGGCGCGTTACTAAACTTGGGCCAAAACTATTCGGCGACAAAACCATACTGCCATTCACACGGCCAATGGCTTTAATTATGTCATTGTTAGCCACTACAATACCGGTTCGCAAACCCGGTAGGCCAAGCTTTGAAAGTGACATGCATAAAATAATGTTTGAGTTCCAGGTTAAGTTTGCGTCGGTATAAATACACCCAGGGAATGGGTCGCCGTAGGCGTTATCAATGATCAGTGGGATATTATATTGCTTAGCCAATAAATCGAGATGCTGTACTTCTTCATCAGTAATGACATTGCCTGTTGGGTTAGTCGGGCGAGACACACACAGTGCGCTAATGCTGCTGTCGCTTGCTAATACTTGCTCAACAGCTTTAAAATTAATGATATATTTAAATTGGTTTGAGCCACTTTCAGTATTTAAAATTTCGATATCGGGCTTTATTGCTACAAACATATCGTCAGTTAAGCCTTGATCTGCATAGCCTACATATTCAGGTGCCAGCGGAAATAAAACCTTTTTATGGCTTCCATCAGGCATACTGCCAGCTAACAGATTAAATAACACAAAAAAATTGGCTTGGCTGCCATTACCAAGCGCTATATTATTTTGGGTTAAATCCCATGAGTATTCACTTTTTAGTTGCTTGGCCAGAGCTGCACGAAATGCATCATTACCCGTAGGGCCATCGTAAAGTAAAAATACGTTGGAAAGTGTATTATTAGCAACAAGCTTTTGTAACTCATTGATAAAAATATCATTAACCTCAGGCACTAGGGCCGGATTACCACCACCGAGCATAACAATATTTGGATTGTTACTGTTTTTAGCATCGCCTAAATCTTCCATTAACTGTGTAATACCATTAGGTTGAGTAAATTTAGTGCCGAAGTTTGAGTAATCCATAATGACCGTGTGCCTTAAAAAATGATAAGTTAGTGTAAATTAACACTATGAATTTGATATTGAAAAATTTTCACCGATTAGATTACTATAGCGATAACCCGCTATAATCGTTTTTCATATTTTAAGTAGGGCAGCCTTATCAGCAACCTTGAATCACACACTAAAACACCTTTAAACACCACAGCAGACGATTCGGTTATTACTGATACGATTCTTAAAATTGCCACTTTTAACTTGTTTAATTACCTTGAGCCGCCTAATGCCTATTATGAATTTGAACGCATATACACCGCAGAGCAGTGGGCTAAAAAGCAGCGTTGGCTTATTAATTACTTAACCGAGCATCAGCCTGATGTGATTGGTTTTCAAGAAGTATTTAGTATTGAGTCGCTTAAAGAATTAGTTAAAGAGCAAGGTTATACGTACTTTGGCGTGGTAGATGAGCCCCAGGTAATCGACGACTTTATTTACAAACGCCCTGTAGTAGCGCTTGCTGCTAAATACCCAATTGCTGAAGTGGCAACTGTTGAGCATGACCATGAGCTTGCTAAAACCCTTGGTTTAACTGAGGATTTTACATTTAGCCGAAAGGTGCTTAGAGCTACAATAACCTTACCGCATATCGGCAACACGGATTGTTATGTGGTGCATTTTAAGTCTAAGCGCTCAATGATAGAGCTTGATGAGCAAAACAAAGACCTCACACCCGAAAAAAATATTATCGAGCTATTAAAAGCCGATATAGCAGGGAGTTGGGGCTCAACTATTCAGCGCGGCAGTGAAGCCACATTACTGATGATGGACATCATTGCGCGCCGCGAATCTACACAAAATCCAATGGTTTTAATGGGCGATTTTAACAACGACTTAGCTGATGGCGTTTTAAGCCATTTACTAACAAATACACTGCGCTTTGCCCCCACGTTTGACAGTAACACTTACCTTGCAAAATATTGCCTTAACGACGCATGGCAGTTATTTGCAAGGTCGCAATTAAATTTGGCTAATCAAAATAATGAAAATACAGTGGATTTAAAGCGAAAGCCTACCCATTATTTTGGCGCGAGCAGCTCAGTGCTTGACTACATTTTGTTGTCTTGCGAGTTTGACTCAAGTTACGACGACAGCTTTTTTGAGGTGAGCCAGTACCATACTTACGATCGTCATTTAATTAACCCTGAATTTGAGCGTGATGATTTAAGCACAGATCATGGCGTGGTATTGATTAGCTTAGCATTAAGGTCGTAGCGGGTTTTGTTACTATAAATTGTAAGCTAATCTGCCGCTGACATAATTAGTATTAAGGCGCTCAGTAGGTGCCTTGATGTTTTCCCTTTCTTTTATCCTGCTGTTTTAAAAAATCACTAATAATTAGTGCATTAACTCTAATTTATATTGATCCACATCATCTTTATTAACGGTGATAGTGGTAGATTAGTGACAATGGATTTTTAAGTTCGTTTAAATCGCTTAGTACAACTACCCTTGTTGTACTTACAAAGCAGGGTTGCTTTCATATAACAATTAGCGTGCTGTATCCTAAAAATTTTTACCTTGACTACCCTCACTTACATTACTTTTTACATACATGGAGTTTTAGCACATGACAATTAAATCAACGTTCAAATCTTTGAGTAAACTCGCTGTTTTGGTCATTGTGGGCGGGGCTGGCTGGTATGCTTGGCAAACCTTGCAACCTACATCATTTGCTGAACAACTCCCTGACAGTGTTGCCTATGGAAATGGCCGAATTGAAGCAACCGAGTACGATATTGCTACAAAATTACCGGGCCGCTTAGTTGACGTTATGGTGCAAGAAGGCGATATGGTCAAAGCGGGTCAAACGTTAGCGGTTATTGATACTGATGATTTAAATGCACAGTTACGTGAAGCTCAGGCGGGGCTTCGTGTTGCTAATGAGTCTCGTAAATACGCATTAGCGATTGTAGAGCAGCATAAAAGTGAGCTTAATTTTGCACAAACTGAATTGCGCCGCTCTGCAAAATTATTGGAAAAAGGCCATATTTCAAAAGAAGTGGTTGATCAACAACGAACCACCTCTGCTATTGCGCAAGCTGCTTTAACCGCGGCAAACGTAAAAGTTGTGCAGTCGGATGCTGAAATAGAAGCAGCGCAGGCACGTATTGAGCGATTACAAAGCAACATAGCCGACAGCACGCTCACAGCACCAATCAATGGTCGCATATTGTATCGATTAGCTGAGCCTGGCGAAGTGCTTGGTAGTGGTGGTAAGGTTTTATCGTTATTGGATTTAACCGATGTTTATATGAGTATATATTTACCAACAGCGCAAGCGGGCAAGGTAACAATAGGCTCACAAGCGCGCATTGTTATTGATGCTGTTGCCGAGTATACATTGCCGGCTAAAGTGACGTTTGTATCTGCACAGGCGCAATTTACCCCTAAATCGGTAGAAACCCGAAACGAGCGCGATAAACTGATGTTTAGGGTTAAGGTAAAGCTCGACTCGCAGTTATTAAAAGAACATATCAAACAAGTAAAAACAGGGGTGCCAGGGCTTGCTTATGTGTTGTTAGCACCTGAAAAAAATTGGCCTACGTCATTACAGGTACGAGTGCCTGAATAATGGATAACGACGATAAAAACATTCAACAGCCACCAAGTGAAAGTGTGGTTACGCTTACTAAGGTGAGCCATCGCTATGCTAATAATCGCGTGCTGGACAACATTAGTATTTCATTACCTGCCGGGAAAATGGTCGGGTTTATAGGCCCTGATGGCGTAGGAAAATCAAGCTTGCTGGCACTTATAGCGGGGGCAAGGGCGATTCAAGAGGGGGAGGTTGAGGTATTAAACGGCAATATGCGCAGCAGTGGTTTTCGTAATACGGTGTCGCCACGCATTGCTTACATGCCTCAAGGGCTTGGCAAAAATGTGTATCCAACACTTTCTGTGTTTGAAAATATAGATTTTTTTGGTCGTCTATTTTCTCAAAATAAAGCCGAGCGAATACAACGAATTAATAACCTTTTAAAAAGTACAGGCTTAGAGGCATTTGCCGATCGCCCCGCAGAAAAGCTCTCTGGCGGGATGAAACAAAAACTCGGTTTGTGCTGCGCACTGATCCATGACCCTCAATTATTAATTTTAGATGAGCCAACTACCGGGGTTGATCCGCTATCGCGTCGTCAATTTTGGCAATTAATAAACAGTATTCGCGCTGAAAATACACAGATGAGCGTACTGGTTGCGACCGCCTACATGGAAGAAGCCGATGATTTTGATTGGCTAGTTGCTATGGACGATGGAAAAGTAATCGGTACGGGCAGCCCACAAAACCTGAAAGCGCAAACTAATAAAGAATCGCTTGATGAAGCCTTTATAGCATTACTTCCTGAAGAAAAGCGCCATGATCATCAGCGGTTAGTTGTGCCACCTCGTAAACAAGACATAAACACAACCCAGTTCGCTATAGAAGCAAATGGATTATGTAAAACATTTGGCGATTTTACCGCTGTTAACAATGTGAGTTTAAGTATTGAACAAGGTGAAATTTTTGGCTTTTTAGGCTCAAATGGCTGTGGAAAAACCACCACAATGAAAATGCTTACCGGGTTACAACCGGCAACCAGTGGCGAAGCAAAATTGTTTGGTGAAAAGGTCGATGCCAATAACATCGAAAGCCGCAAACGCGTTGGTTTTATGTCACAAGCATTTTCGCTTTATAACGAGCTTACAGTGAAGCAAAACTTGGTATTGCATGCGCGTTTATTTCACTTACCTGCAGAGAAAATAGAGCCGCGCGTTAAAGATTTAATTACTCGGTTTAACCTTAAAAAATACAGTGACGATTTTCCTACCGATTTGCCCCTAGGTATTCGCCAGCGTTTATCGCTTGCTGTTGCGGTAGTACATAGCCCTGAAATGCTCATACTTGATGAGCCCACATCGGGGGTAGACCCCGTTGCAAGGGATGACTTTTGGCAGCTACTCATAGAGCTTTCGCGCGAACAAGGCGTGACTATTTTTATTTCGACTCACTTTATGGATGAAGCGGCACGTTGCGATAGAATTTCGTTAATGCATGCAGGTAAAATACTTGCCAGCGATACGCCAGCTGCACTGTGCCAAGCGCGTAATACCGACACACTAGAAGCTGCCTTTATTGAATATTTAGAAGAGGCGGTAAATGCAGCGGGAGCAAGCTCGGCGTTACAAGCATCGATAACGGATAAACCCAAAGCATTGGCTAAAGCGCCGGCTACTCGTAAAAATAACACTAACCCCGCATTTAGTTTGTTGCGGTTATTTGGTTATGCGCATCGCGAAACGCTAGAGTTATGGCGCGATCCTATTCGCCTAACGTTTGCTTTGCTGGGCTCGATAATTTTGCTGTTTATTTTAGGTTACGGCATTACATTTGATGTTGAAGATTTAAGCTTTGCGGTACTAGATCAAGACCAATCGCCCGAGAGCCGCAACTACATTCAAAATATGGCAGGTTCACGTTACTTTATTCAAAAAGCAGATATTAAAAGCCCGCAAGAACTTGATAAACGAATGCGCAGTGGCGAGTTAAGCGTGGCCGTTGAAATTCCACCTAACTTTGCTCAGCAATTTAAACGCGGCCGTAAACCTGAAATTGTAGTGTGGATTGATGGTTCTATGCCGTTTAGGGCAGAAACGATTAATGGTTATATGAGCGGCGTGTATTACAGCTATTTAACCAACTTATCTTTGCGTACTTATGCGCAGATACCCAATTTAGTGCCAGCTAATATTGAATCTCGCTATCGTTATAACCAAGATTTTAAAAGCATTGAGGCTATGGTGCCGGCAGTTATTCCACTACTATTGGTATTTATTCCTGCGATATTGATGGCGCTTGGCGTAGTACGAGAAAAAGAGTTGGGTTCAATCATAAACTTATATGTAACACCGGTTAATCGGCTGGAATTTATTATTGGCAAACAGCTGCCTTACATTTTAGTGAGTATGATCAGCTTTTTTGGCTTAGTCGCACTTGCTATTACCGTGTTTGGTGTGGCGCTAAAAGGCAGCTTTTGGGCGCTTAGTTTGGCTGCATTATTATACGTTACAGCGACTACGGGGGTGGGGCTGTTAATTTCGGCTTTTACAAAAACACAAATTTCAGCACTGGCAGCCACTACGGTGGTGGTGTTGATGATTGCCGTTAACTTTTGTGGGCTAATTGACCCTGTTTCTTCCTTGGAAGGGTTTGGTGCGATTATTGGCAAATTGTTTCCGACCACCTACTTTTTAGAAGCGTGTCGAGGGGTCTTTAATAAAGCGCTTAATTTTTCTGATTTATCAGCCCAGCTACTGCCTTTATTCGCTTTTATACCCGTGCTGACTCTGGCCAGTGTATTTTTACTTCCAAAGCAGGACAAATAGCCATGCAACGTCGCGGAAACATTATTAATTTAGGTATTAAAGAGTTGCGTAGTTTATGGCGTGATAAGGTCTTGTTGCTATTCGTTTTTTTTGCTTTTACTGGGTTGATTTATGTGGTGGCTTCAGCCACGTCGATAGAGTTAAATAATGCGCCGATTGCAGTTGTTGATCACGACCAATCGCAATTATCTAAGCGTATTATTGATGCCTTTTATGAGCCTTACTTTAAAACGCCAGACAGTATTTCATTAAGCGATGTTGACTCAGCTATGGATAATGGCCGTTATACTTTTGTGCTTAATATCCCGCCTTATTTTGAGCGTGATGTACTTGCAGCTAAGCAACCTACAATTCAAGTAAATATAGATGCTACGCGTATGTCGCAAGCATTTATTGGTGATAACTATATTCAAACTATTATTAACGGCGAAGTAAATGAGTTTGTGCAAGGTTATCGAACCGTTTATTCACTGCCAATAAAGCAATCGGCGCACATTATGTTTAATCCAAACATGACAAGTGTATGGTTTGGTAGCGTGATGGAATTGATGAACGTGATCACAATGATTTCGATTATTTTAACTGGCGCCGCGGTGATCCGTGAACGCGAACACGGCACATTAGAGCATTTATTAGTGATGCCATTGAGCCCCTTTGAAATAGTGATGGCGAAAATTTGGGCTAATGGTTTAGTGATTTTATTACTGACTGCGTTTTCATTATTTATTGTGATCGAAGGTTTGTTACAAGTGCCTATTCATGGCTCGCCAGGCTTATTTTTATTTGGCGTTGCGATTCATTTATTTGCGACCACATCGCTGGGTATATTGTTGGGAACGCAGGCGCGCACTATGCCGCAACTCGGGTTATTGATGATCTTAATTTTATTACCATTACAAATGCTCTCTGGCGGTGTTACGCCGCGAGAAAGTATGCCTGAGGTGGTGCAAAATATAATGTTATTGGCGCCAACAACGCATTTTGTAAAATTTGCTCAAGCAATTTTATACCGAGGGGCAGGGTGGGATGTAGTTTGGCCTTACTTTTTAGCGTTAGTTGTTATTGGCAGTGTGTTTTTTACTGTTGCATTAATGCGCTTTCGTAAATCAGTGGCGCAAGGTTAGGGTAATATACCAACCTGCATAAATATTTGAACAATTTAACGAATTAAATCACCCTATAACGTTGTTAAAAATTTTTCATTTAGAACAACTAGATATCAAAAATTTTGCCTAGTTATAGAGCAATTTTCTTATCGTTAAAATAGATCCCATATCCAAGCAGATTGGTATTAAATATAACGTGTAATTTCAAAAAAGTGGCTGTGATAAAGCCACCCGTTAACGTTAAAGCGCTAATGGGTGGCTATTGAAGTATGGGGGAGTGATACCATCCGCAATAATAATTAAGCGAATGGGTATGACTTAGTTTAGTCTTGGGTTAATTTCTAAAGGAGACAGCGTAATGGTCGCATTACTGCTTGCTCCTTTATATTCTTGATAGTCTTTGTTTTCAAACAGCGTGTAAAAAACATCAACATAATCGTCATTATTAGTAAACCATTCATCCGGCATTGCTTTTAGCAGTTCATTGGTCAGCTTAGGGATAATGGCATAACCCTGCGCTTGTAAATCAGGAATGCTCGCCATCACTTGCTCTGATATTTCTAATAATTTTATTGCTAAAGTTTTATAGTTGGTGTTGTCATCTTGTTCCATTAAGAGTAAATCAACCGCCTGCCAACGATAACGCTGCCAATGAATGAGTACCTGATTAGGGCTGTAATCGGTTTGATCATGATCTAAATACGGTAAATCAACGATATCTAATATTGGTTCATCTCGTGTCGGGTCGATACCCGTTACAATGGCATAAATTTCAGCACCACCTGAGATCCAAGGTTCTTTGTCATCTTCTAAGCGTATTTTTTTCAATACACTGGTTTGCAGGGGTTGTTCATTGCTTAACTGGTTTTGTGGACTAACCGTGGTTTTACTGAATTTGTTAGCAGATAAAATTCCTCTCATTACTGCAATACCCGCATCTTGTACTTTTTGTTGATCTAATTCGACAATAAATACAGGTTGGGTCGGCATTTGGTCAACACTAAGATAATGAATGTCACCATACTGATCGAACGCTTCAATTTCGCTCCATTGCGAATCGTCACCAGCAGGTGCAAATGCAAATAAAGGGCGTTCGCCTTGCTGCCAAGCGCTAAGCATTGTGTCACTTGCCAAACGCACTTGTAACAAACTACCGGTGTTTTGTGGTAAACCTTTAAGTTGTTGTAACGCGCTGTTTGCTAAACGAGTATTTTGTTGTGTGTGCATGCCTAAAGACGGTAGCTGGTCCGCATTCAAAACCAGTTTATATTGGCTTAGCGTTTGTTTAAGATCAGCGTTTAATACACTGTAATTAAGCGCTATTTGTTTTGCGAAATTGCGTTTAATGGTGGTTACGTCTTTGTATTGCGCCAACTTAGACAAGTTTTCACCTTTTTCGATTTCATATTGAGCTGAAAAAGCGGGCGCTGATACACAGTTCAACAGCGCTAAAGTTGCTAAGCACTTGGTTATTTTATTCATCATATTTATTTTACCGTTCCGTTATCAGTAACGCTATAAAACAATACTTAGAATAAATAATCAAATAAAAATTATAAAATACGTAATTAGTACTGGTTTTAAGTTGCGCTCAGACTCTAAAAAAATACCAAGACGCTGTGATAGAGTAAGTTTTATATAAAGAATGAATCTATTACAAAAAATTATTTTACTAAAAAGTAATTGCTATATACATCAGTGGCTTATCTTTGGCTTGATAGTTGCTGTAACTACTACTCTAATAACAACACAAAGGATTAAACAATGACCGATATAGCACATTCAGCGTTTATAGCATTTTATTTATATTTAATTATGATGTTAGTACAGTGGGCAGTGGCGACGTTTAGTAAAGCCAAACAGCCTGGGGCTGTGCCAGGAAAAATTGATAAAGACCTATCTCATGAGAGTTTTATATTTAGAGCGCATCGCACCTTTCATAACACATTAGAAAACAGCGCGTTATTTATAGGAACGGTTTTATTTGCTTTTGTGATGAATTACCACAGTTCGGTTTTTGCAATCTGTATTTGGGTTTACGTCATTGCACGTTTAATTCATATGGCACTGTATTACGCAATTGCCACCGAGAAAAACCCCAGCCCGCGTAGCTACTTCTTTTTGATTGGCGTAATTGCGAATCTAGTTATGCTGGTGATGCTAGGGCTAAGATTAGCCAGCTAATAAAACCTGATAAAGCGAGAAGCATTATTTGCTTCTCGTTTTTAAATTTAATTATCTACTACAGGTTTTTTTGTGCGAGAAACCCAAAAGCAAATTAACGAACCAATCGTCACCAGCACAACACCTTGTTAAAAAGAGTCAGCTAAAGCAACGGATAAGTAAATAGAGGCAAACACAGTTGAAAAAATAGGGGTAAAATAAGACAAGGTGCCTAAAAGTATCATATTGCCACCTATAACGGCCTGATTTCAAAAAGCATATCCTGACCCAATAACAAGAGTATCGAGACTGGAAATACGATGATCTACTTATGGAGCTTGAATTTAAGGCAAACGATATACTCTTGCTTATTTCAGCTTAAATAACTATGAATTGTATGCTGTAACCTGGTACGAAAAATGGATATTGGGACGTAAGATTCAGTTTAATTCGTCATCACCGATGAAAAAGATACGTACAAAATTTCGGCGTTTTAATCGGAACTTCACAAAGCAAACTATTGTTTTCTAACCGACCTTTTTCTAAATATATTTGGTTGCCATCCCCAGTGTAGGGAACCGAGCCGTAAAAATACGGTAATAAAGAGTGCGCCTAAAATACACCAAACATAAGGTACTTCTAATAGAAACAGTGTGGCATAAGTTAAGCCACCAGATAGACACGCGGTGGAGTAGAGCTCTTCGCGCATGACAAGGGGGACTTCACGGCATATTACATCGCGCATTAGACCACCAAAGATGCCCGTGGTCATGCCCATAGTAATAGCCACAATCATCGTAGTGCCTTCGATTAAGGATTTTTCAATGCCAACAATATTAAAAATTGCCATGCCCAAAGCATCGACCAGCAACATGTAATAGTTTGATACGTGAGGTAAATGACGAATAAATATTACGGCGATAAATATGGCGCTGTATGTTGCGTATAAGTAATCCGGTTCGGCTATCCAAAATACTGGCTGGTTTAACAATACGTCGCGCAGTGTGCCACCGCCGAGCGCTGTTACTGACGCGACAACCACAACACCAAACCTCCTATGTTTTTTTCATGGCCCATTAGAGTACCTGAGATGGCAAAAAACGCTACCCCGATCAAATTTAACAAATGAAAATAGTCAGATGCCATTGTGGTCTCCATACCATTACCAAAAAAGTAGCCTATTAGGATAGCGTACTGATGATTTATTTAGCCTGAACATAGGTATTGTGCATGATTAAGTTTTAAAACAGTGCTTGCAGCGCTCTTATATTCTCAGTACAAGAATGCAAATAAGCGCTGATACAGCTAAATTCGGCACTATAAATTGACTTAAAGCGCAAATAAATTGAACGCATTAAATGGTTGTTCGTCCATAAATCATTGCTATTAGCTGTTGTTATAGTTATAACTGATGTTGGTTGTTTCAGAAGTTTCTGAAAGTAAAAAGGAGGTTGCCGAGTGTTTTGCACTCAAATTACCAGGATAATACCCATCTAATGCGCGTGTTTTGCGCCTCTCTAATTGGAGAAGTAAGTGAATAAACATGTTTTTGCTGCTGCCGCCCTCAGCTCTGTTATGGGCTTTACGCTTCCAGCGTTTGCTGATGTTCCAAACCCGATTGATACTCCATATTCCGGCACTATAAAAATAGCGGTTGATGCCACAGATCTAGCTCATCGTATTTTTAAAATAAACGAAACTATCCCTGTTAGTGCTGGTGAAATGACTTTGCTTTATCCACAATGGATACCTGGACATCACTCACCAGTTGGACCAATAAGTCATTTGGCTGGATTGAAAATGTCAGCAAAAGGTAAAGTGATCGAATGGCAACGAGATCCTGGCAATGTATATGCTTTTAATCTTAAGGTTCCTAAAGGTGTACGTGAGTTGCATGTTGAATATCAATTCTTGTCACCACAAAGTTCAGCGCAAGGGCGCGTTATGATGACGCCAGAAATGCTCAATTTACAATGGGATACAGTAGCGCTTTACCCTGCTGGGCACTATAGCCGTAAAATTAAATTTCAACCGAGTGTAACGTTACCAAAAGGGTGGCAGTTTGCTACTGCACTTGAAAAATCTTCGCAAAAAGGCAATACAGTTACCTTTGAGGGAATTGATTTTGAAAACCTTGTAGACTCGCCAATGTTTGCCGGTAGCCACTATAAGCGTGTTGATTTAAACCCAAATGCAGATACTCCGGTGTTCTTAAATGTCTTTGCCGATAAAGAAAAAGATCTTGAGATCAGTGCTGAAGGGTTAACAGCACACCGTGAGCTTATTCAACAAATGTATGCGCTTTATGGTGCACATCACTTTGATCATTATGACTTTTTACTTGCCCTGACAGATAAGTTAGGCGGTATCGGCATGGAACATCATCGCTCAAGTGAAAATAGCGCGAAAGAAAATTATTTTACTGACTGGGATAAGTCATGGGTCGGTCGCGATTTATTAGCACACGAATTTAATCATTCATGGAATGGTAAATATCGTCGCCCTGACGCATTATGGACACCGACCTATAACCAAGTTAAAGAAGCTAATGGTTTATGGGTATATGAAGGGCAAACACAGTTTTGGGGGCAAGTCATTGCGGCTCGTTCTGGACTTTGGAGCCAAGAAAATGCGATGGATATGCTAGCTCGTTTAGGTGCAACCTACGACCAAGGCCGACCTGGCATGGCATGGCGTAATATTTTAGATACAACCAACGATCCAACTATCGCTCAGCGTTCATCTTTGCCTTATCGTAGTTATCAAATGAGCGAAGACTATTACTCTGGTGGAGAATTAATTTGGTTTGCGGTTGATGCAAAATTACGTGAATTGAGTAACAACAGTCATTCATTAGATGATTTTGCCCAGAACTTTTTTGGCGTAAACCCGGGTGATTGGAATGTGTTGACCTATAAATTTGATGATGTGATTAACACGCTTAATGGTATTGAAAAGTATCAATGGGATGACTTTATTAATTCGCGTTTAAAAGGCCATGTTAACTTATCTAAATCACTGGAAGACCAAGGTTGGAAATTGACCTATAACGATAAAGCCTCTGATGGCATTAAAGCAATTGAAAGCCGCTATAAATCGACTGATTTACTTTATTCTCTGGGCTTCTCGGTAAATAAAGAAGGCAAAATGCGTGACGTATTATGGGATAGCCCTGCATTTAATGCGGGTCTTGCGCCAAGTATGCAAATTGTTGCCGTTAATAATACTCAGTTTAGTGCTGATGCACTCAAAGATGCAGTGACGGATGCTAAAGGCTCAAAAGCGCCAATTAAGCTCTTGGTGAAAAACTTTGATCAGTACAGTGAAATTCAGATCGATTATCATGATGGCCTTAAATATCCTCACCTTGAACGTATTGAAGGTAAGCCTGACTATTTATCACAACTACTAACCGCACGATAAAATAAATCCGCGTAGGTTTATCAATACTTTTAAATATACCCACAGAGTGTGGGTATATTTATTTCATGCCAACCGATTATGATTTTGCATGTACGTTGAAGTTATGGTTATTTTTTCATTGCAAAGTAATCCACAACTAACTGCGTCATAGCATTCACGCCTAATTGCAGTGCTTGCTCGTCAGCGAAAAACTGTGGTGAATGATTACTTGCTGCCGTTTTTGCATCTTGACCTTGTGGGGTAACACCTAAAAAGAAAAACAATCCAGGAGTTTCTAAAGCGTAATAGCTGAAATCTTCAGCGCCGGTGATCAAATCAGTGGTAATGATATTCTCAGCCCCAGCAACTTTAGTTAGTGTTGGCGTCATTTTTTGCGTGAGTTTTACATCGTTTACGGTGACAGGGTAGCCGTGGTCGATATGTACATCAGCTTTAGCACCACCGGATTCAGCGACCATTTCAGCTGTTTTCACTAAACGTTTTTTGATATCAGCGCGCATTGCTTGGTCAAAGGTGCGAATCGTGCCAATTAACTCGACACTATCGGGAATGATATTGGAACGTACGCCGCCATTAATAGCACCAAACGAAATAACTGACGGCGCTTTAGTAACATCAACTTGGCGAGATGAAATTGTTTGTGTGGCCATAATTATTTGTGATGATGCCACAATCGGATCAACACCATTCCATGGTCGTGAACCATGAGTTTGGCGGCCTTGTACATTGATTGTAAATGAATCTTCACTGGCCATAAGCGGACCTTCACGGAAGCCAATTTGGCCTGTGTTTAATGAACTGGTTACATGTAAACCAAACACGGCATCAGGTTTTTCTTTAAATAAGCCTTCTTTTAGCATGAGTTCAGCACCGCCTTCTTCACCTTCTGGGGCACCTTCTTCAGCTGGTTGAAAGACAAATAATACATCACCCGCTAAGTCATCTTGAATTTTAGCCAAAGATTCAGCTACAGCCATTAGAATAGCGACATGGTTATCATGGCCGCAGGCGTGCATAACACCTACTTCATTACCACGGTAGGTTGAGGTCTGAGTTGAAGCAAACGGTAAATCAACTTGCTCAGTGACAGGCAAGGCGTCCATATCGGCACGCAGTGCCACCAAAGAGCCTTTTTTACCACCTTTGAGTTTAGCAACTACACCAGTATGGGCTATCCCAGTTTGTACTTCGAGCCCCAGTGCTTTTAAATGTTTAGTAATGTATTTAGCCGTTTCAAATTCGCGGTTACTAAGCTCTGGGTATTGGTGAAGATGGCGTCGCCAAGTGATCACTTTTTCACTTACACTGTGGTTAGCTTTTTTTAGATTCTTGTTGATCTGTTGATCAGGAGCTGCTGCAAAACTTGGTGCAGATAACGTACTTAGCAATAACCCGCTGTAAATAACTTTGTGTAACATAGTGATCCCTTTTATTATTTGATTATTAAAACTAATGTAGAGTAAACCGATATGAATGAACAGGACCGTGCGATAATTAACCAAGGAAATTGGTTTAGTAGCCGCTCGGAAGAATTTCAACACCAGCTATTGTTACATGCAAAAGTAATTAAACTCGATGCGGGTGAAGCATTATTTTTAAGAGGAGATGAAAATGCGGGTTTATACGCTGTTGTTAATGGAGTTATGCGAGTCAGTGGAGTAAATGGAGAAGGTAAAGAAGCGGTACTGAGTTTTATAGATCCCGCTATTTGGTTTGGTGAAGTTGCTTTATTTGATGGTGGTTTGCGTACCCACGATGTTTATGCACAAACACCCGCTCGATTGCTACATGTACCGCATCGGGCACTGATACAATTATTAACAATCACGCCTGTTTATTGGCATGATTTTGGTGTTTTACTTTCACAAAAAATGCGGCTGCTGTTCACTTCATTAGAAGATCATGCTTTATTAACTGCACAGCAGAAAGTCTGTAAACGGCTGGTTATGATGGCAACCATGTCGCTGCCCAGTAATACCGCTACTATTATGTTATCGCAGCAACAACTCGCAGATATGACCTATTTAACTCGTCAAACTATTAATCAAATCTTGCAGTTATTAAGTGCAAAAAAGCTTATTTCCCTGCATTACCAGCGTATAGAAATTCTTGATAAACAACAGCTGGCTTTACTTGTACATTAGCTGCGTTATTATTTTTACCTGATATGGGTTCATTGGCCTTAAATTTGCTTTATAAAATAAAACTATCAATGGATTTGAAGCAATGATCTCACTAACATTTAATAACTATTACCGTACAGAACCTTATAACCTCCTGTGCAAGCGAAAAGCATAAGCCGTTCTAAAGCGGCAACCGAATTGCCAGAAACGGCAAAAAATAGCCAAGTTGATACTGTTAGTAGCCTTAAAAACCCTTCATATGGAAAGACTTTTTAGAAAAAGCAAATGAAGCGCTTATTTATCAACGATTAGGTGTTGATAAAGATAAAATAGCTGAACTTAAGGCCGCGATTGAAAAGCTGACAGAAAAAATACAACAGCAGGGGGGAATGACGAATTAGCAAAACAAATGGAATCGTTACAAAAAATGCTTGGACAAGAATATCAAAAAGGCCGTGAGTTACAATCTAAAACTCCAGATCACGATAAAGGTAAAATCATAAGCGCATTTGTATAAGTGGATTTTACAAATGTCGGGTAGAAGACATTCTCGCGTTGTGTTAACTGCTAAAGTAAATAATAAGATAATTATATAAAGTAGAGAAAATGAAAACACTGCAACAACAACTGGGCAATTATGGCTTATATCACCGTTCAAAACGCAATGTACTCACACACTTTTTTGGTATTCCACTCATTGTATACGCTGTATTGTGTTTATTAGCGCGTATTTATTTACCGGTTGCTGATCATGTTATCAATGGCGCTCATGTTTTTGTGTTAGCTACTGTGATTTATTATTTACTGCTTAATGTCTCACTAGGTTTGATAATGGCTGTTATTTTAGTAGTAATGAGTATAGCGGCTGCGCCAATAGCTTCACTTAGTTTTACTAGCTGGTTAGCTGTTAGTATAGGTGTTTTTATTTTTGGCTGGGTTTTACAGTTTATTGGGCATTATTTTGAAGGTAAAAAACCAGCTTTTGTTGATGACTTAATCGGGCTTATCATTGGGCCATTATTTGTGCTTGTTGAGGCGCTTTTTTTACTCGGACTATATAAACAACTTGAGCAACAGATCACAGACATTGCGGGTCCTACAAAGCCTTAATAATAATCATAGGTAGAGCATGAACTTTAATAATAAAACGGTGTGGATCACCGGGGCATCATCAGGTATTGGTAAAGAGTTAGCGATACAGTTAGCACACTTAGGCGCTAATATTATTTTATCAGCCAGAAGTGCAGATAAACTAAATCAACTTTGTAGCGAGTTACCGGCTGGACAACACAAAGTAATACCTCTTGATTTATCACAACCTGAGCAGGTACTTGAGTATGTTACAAATAGTATGGCTACGATT
Source organism: Pseudoalteromonas sp. SG44-1 (assembly GCF_014164315.1). Lineage (NCBI taxonomy): Bacteria > Pseudomonadati > Pseudomonadota > Gammaproteobacteria > Alteromonadales > Pseudoalteromonadaceae > Pseudoalteromonas > Pseudoalteromonas sp. SG44-1. The sequence goes on along the minus strand of NZ_JACJEW010000002.1, from coordinate 145,464 downwards.
GGTAACGTTGATATTTTAATTAATAATGGTGGCGTGTCGCAGCGTAGTTTGTTTTTAGAAAATGACTTTATTGTGTATCGTCAACTTATGGAAGTTAACTATTTTGGTTTGATTGCGCTAACTAAAGCGGTATTACCGAGTATGGTTAAAAATGGCGGCGGCTGTGTAGTATCAATCAGCAGTGTCGCAGGTAAAGTTGGCTCTAAGTTCAGAACCGGTTACTCAGGCTCTAAATATGCAGTCGTTGGTTTTATGGATTGTTTGCGAGCTGAAGTGGCCAATAAAAACATTCATTGTTTGACTATCTGCCCAGGCTCTATAAAAACGGCTATTGCTCATAATTCACTTAATGAATATGGTATTGCGCAAAATAAGGCTGAATACTCCATTGAAAATGGTATGGATGTAACGGCTGCTGTGAAGCAAATGGTCAGTGCAATAGCTAGACGTAAAGATGAAGTGGTGGTTGGCGAGGGGATCAGTGGCTGGGCTCCGACTATAAAACGTTTCTTTCCTAGTTTTTTTAATCGTATGACAGCGAAAAAGAATTATCGTTAAACAAACGATGAATAATACCGTGCTGGTATGCATTAACAACGGATTTATAGTTTATAAATTAGCTATAAATTGATTTTTCTGCTGTATTAGTAAACAGTTGTGCGTAGAACGATGGGTTAGAGTGTAGAAAAAACAGGCGATCGTTTATGCTCTCGCTGGAATTGGTCTTTTATACTTGCACCGATAATTATATGCCCTTAAAGTAACTAAAATTATGTAAACGAGTGATGAATACTGTGGAACAAAAACAACTTAAAGAATTAACACCAGAAGAACAAGAACAAGCAAAGCAGCAAAGTATTGCATGGCAACGTGAGTGTTTTCAAAATGCACAAAAGCATTTAGCAGAGAAGGGCGTAATGCCAAAAACTTTGCTAGAAAAAGAAAGCCGCTTTATCGCTCCGTTATGTGCCCTATGGAAGTTTAAAGGCCAAGACGGTAAAAGTTATTGGGTTATCACCGGTCGCTTACCAACTGATCATGCGTTAGCATCAGTTGCCGAAAATGCGCGTGATGCGCTGCGATATTTTTCTCTGCAATGGCAGTTAAAAGCAGATCAAATTATGCAAACCGGTGGACACGATAAAACTAAAGTTGATTTTGCAAACCTACTAATTAATCGTGCGCATGGTATTTATGAAATGTACGAAAAAGAAGAGCTGTGGGCAAACGAAGTTAATTGACCTGAAAGCTTATTTATAATTTTAACTTAAAGATTTTAATATAAAAACAGCTTTAAAAATTAAAAAAGCGAACGTGTTATGTGGAGTTACACATTAATATGTTCGCTTTTTTAATGCCCATTGCGTTAAATTGGTGGTTTTTAACTCGCTAGGATGGCCATTTTTAATAAATTTTTATCAATGCACCAGTGTAAATGGTTTCGTATTGAATTTATTAATGGGGCATTGCATACGAAGCCGTGGAATACCTGCTTCCATAAACACACAACCTTGTTGTTCAAAGCCATTACGTTTAAATCGTTCTACCTCATTTAAAATACAATTAATGCTGACGCAATCACAACCCTGCTGTTGTGCAAGCTCAACAATATAATTCAGCAATGAACGATAGACGGAGCGATTACGGTGCTCTGGCAGCACCGCAATACGGCCAATAAGGCCATCGCTACATAATCGGCCTGTTGCAACTGGGCCTTGGCTGTCATCTGTTACCAGTATATGATGAGCATATCTATCAAGATTATCAAACTCGATATGTTTGGGAATATGTAGTTCACATACAAATACCCGCTCTCTGATCTGTTGTAGTAACTCCTTGCCTATATCCCATTCTACCTTGTTGATATGATAGCCCATACAAACACACTCCTAGCAAAACCAAATCCCCTCATTAATTAGTGTAGTAAAGGTTTGTATAAAAACTAAACTATTTTTTGAACTATTTAGTTGCTCTGCTGTCACCATAGTATGGTCAGTCAGTAATTTAACCGCAGTTAAGTCACTAACAGGGAGTGGGTAGTTTTCACCATTTACGCTCAGAAGTATTTCATTTTCAAAAACTTGATACAATGCACGGGTGCCACCGAGGCGCTCAAAAATCACATCATCATCATTCAATAGCTCAGCTATTTGTTCACTATTAAATAAATCTTCTGGCGGCATTAAATCCATTTCATGCTTAGGTTGACTAAGTGTATTACCTAACCAAGATTTAAGTAATGCGTCGTCATTTAGGGCCGCTTGCATTAATAGTTTAATGTTTTCGACTTCGCAAGCTTGGATCTCACCTTTAGAATCGCGCAGTGTTATTGCAGGGTCTTGATAACGGCTATTTCCCGCTTCTTTATCAATAATGTGATCAGCAAAGTTTGATAATAGATCGCGTTGATTTGGTGCACGAAATCCGATCGAGTAGTTTAATGCGTTTTCTACAGCATAACCTTCATGTGGGCAGCCCGGCGGGATGTATAAAATATCGCCTGGTTCTAGGATGCAATCAATCACGGCTGGAAATTGTTCAACTTGTAATAAACTTTTATTTTGTGCAAATTGTTTTAGTTTATTATCTGGCATACCGACACGCCAATGACGCTTGCCTTCACCTTGAATAATAAATACGTCATATTGATCTAAATGCGGACCGACTCCACCCCCAGGCGTTGAAAAGCTGATCATTAGGTCATCAATACGCCAATTAGGAATAAACCGAAATGGTTCCAGCAGCTGCGCAGCATTAGGATGCCAATGATCGACTGCTTGTACGAGTAGGGTAGAATGTTGCTCGGTTAGTAATTCAAAATCTTCAAATGGGCCATGATGCGCTTGCCAGTCATTATCATGATTAGTGATAATACGCGATTCAATGCTCTCTTCCATGGCAAGACCGGCAAGCTCATTAGCATCAAGCGGGTCGGCAAAGTCTGTAAACCCTTGCTTGATCAAGAGCGGTTTTTTTTGCCAAAACTGTGTTAGAAAGTCTTGCTCGGATAAGTCGTTAATCGTTAATTGATACATGCTGCGCCCATTAAAATGAAAAAAGCGAAAGGCAAGAGCCTTTCGCTTTATAGTGTATATAAAATAAGTTGTCGCAGAAAGCTTAAACTAGGTTGTCGATAAACTCGACAGCACGACCAATATAGTTAGCCGGTGTTAGTTTTTTCATTTCTACTTTTGCTTCTTCCGGTAACTCTAAACCATCGATGAAGTCAGCCATGATCTCTTGATTTACACGTTTACCACGGGTTAAATCTTTTAGCTTTTCGTATGGTTTTTCGATGCCGTATTTACGCATTACCGTCTGAATTGGCTCTGCTAGCAGTTCCCAGTTCTGATCCAACTCGTCAAGTAATCGTTGCTCGTTTACTTCTAACTTGCTTACACCTTTTAGGGTTGACTGGTATGCAATTAGCGCATAACCCATACCAACACCTAAGTTACGCAGTACTGTTGAGTCAGTAAGGTCACGTTGCCAGCGAGATACCGGCAGCTTTTGCGCTAGATGAGCGAAAATAGCATTTGCTAGACCTAAGTTACCTTCTGAGTTTTCAAAATCAATCGGGTTAACTTTATGTGGCATAGTTGATGAACCAATTTCACCCGCAATGGTTTTTTGTTTAAAGTGATTTAGCGCTATATAGCCCCATGCATCACGGTCAAAATCTAATAAGATAGTGTTAAAGCGAGCAATCGCATCAAATAACTCGGCAATGTAGTCATGCGGTTCAATTTGCGTTGTAAATGGGTTGAATGTTAACCCTAGGCTAGTTACAAATTGCTCAGCATGATTGTGCCAATCGTAATCAGGGTAGGCACTGAGGTGAGCATTGTAGTTACCTACAGCACCGTTGATTTTACCTAGCATTTCAACTTGTGCAATTTGGTCACGTTGACGCTTTAAACGCATATATACGTTGGCAAATTCTTTGCCCATAGTTGAAGGTGTTGCAGGTTGACCGTGAGTACGTGTCATCATTGGTACTGCTTTGTACTCAATGGCTTTTTCTTTAATTGCATTAAGTAGTTGATCACAGTAAGGAAGTAATACTTCGTTACGTGCTTCAGTGAGCATTAAACCGTGAGACAGGTTATTGATGTCTTCTGATGTACATGCAAAGTGAATAAATTCATTAATTGCATGTAACTCGGCGTTGTCAGCTACTTTTTCTTTTAATAAGTATTCAACGGCTTTAACATCGTGGTTTGTAGTACGCTCGATATCTTTTACACGTTGCGCATCGGCTTCGCTGAAGTTATCAACAATCGCGTTAAGTAAAGCATTGGCTTCGTCGCTAAATGCCGGTACTTCTTTGATCGCATCAGCTGCTGCAAGGGCTTGTAACCAACGAACTTCGACTGTTACACGGTATTTTATCAAGCCAAATTCGCTGAAAATACTGCGTAGTTCAGTGGTTTTGCTGCCGTAGCGACCATCCACCGGAGAGATAGCTGTTAACGCTGAAAGCTCCATAATAACTCCTAAATTTTAGTTTTGAACGATAATTAAATATGGTTTTTAGCAATGGCGATAATTCTTCTTTTCGCAAAGAAAAAGTGACGGCGTTTACCGCCCATTTGTCGCCATAATACTGCACTGCGAATACCTGCTAATAATAATGCACGTATTTTGTGTTGTACTAATTGCTGTTTTAGTAAGTCAGGCTTGCCATAAACCTGAATTCGGTGCCCTAGGGGGCTAAGCACCTTTGAATAAATATCGGCAAGAGCCGTAATAACAGTGTCATCAGTAATAGCAAAGTGATCAAGACGTCGCTTGATATCATCAATGCTTTTACCAAGCTCTGCTAAGCTACTTGCTTTTGCGCTCAGTGCACGCTCAAGTTGCATTAAACCGCCAACGTATTTGACGATTTCAACATCTTTCTTTTCACCTGCACTGAGTTGATCAAGTAAGATTTTATAACCATCTCTTAGATTCTCAGTGCCTTGATACACATCACTGGGTGAATCAGGGGAGGTTTGTACAATACTGGTTAATAGTTTTTCTAATTCGTAATCGTTGCTACTGCCGTACTGCGCTATTTTTTGAACTTGTTTAGCAACTTGGCACATGGCTGCTAATGCCATGACTTGGTGTTCATTCATTATTTGATCACCGAATCAATAATACCGCCACCTAAACATATTTCGTTGACATAAAACACCGCAGATTGTCCTGGGGTTACTGCTTTTTGTGGTTCATCAAATAATACTCGGGCAAAACCATCATCGCCAACGAGCAGCGTACAGTTTAGGTCTTCTTGACGATAGCGAGTTTTTACCGTGCAGCGGGTGGTACCTTTTGGCCCAACACGATCAACCCAGTGTAATTGGTTGGCATTTAGTCCATTGCTGTAAAGACGCGGATGGTCTTTACCTTGACCAACAATCAATACGTTGCGTTCTAAGTCTTTATCTACTACATACCATGGTTCGCCAGAGCCTTCTCTCATGCCACCAATTAGCAAACCTTTGCGTTGACCGAGAGTGTGATACATTAAGCCTTCGTGCTCACCAACGTTGTTACCGTCTGTGTCTTCAATAACACCCGGTTGTGCAGGTAAGAATTTTTGTAGGAAGTCTTTAAACTTACGCTCACCGATAAAGCAAATACCGGTACTGTCTTTTTTATCGTGGGTAATTAAGTCTTGCTCTTCAGCAATGCGACGCACTTCAGGTTTGGCAATATCACCAACTGGGAACAGCGTTTGTGCAATATGTTCATGACTTAATGTGTATAAAAAGTAGCTTTGGTCTTTGTTATCATCAAGACCACGACACATAACGTATTTATCATCGCGTAATTCACGGCGTACATAATGGCCCGTGGCTATAAAATCAGCGCCAAGCGCCGTTGCTGCAAATTCTAAAAAAGCTTTGAATTTGATTTCTTTATTACACATGATGTCAGGATTTGGCGTACGGCCTGCTTTATATTCAGCAAGAAAGTACTCAAATACGTTATCCCAATATTCTGCGGCAAAATTAACTGTGTGTAGTTCAATCCCCAGCTTGTCACAGACTGCTTGCGCGTCTTTTAAATCGTCGGCAGCAGCGCAATATTCATCATTATCATCTTCTTCCCAGTTTTTCATAAACAGGCCTTCAACTTGATAGCCTTGTTGTTTTAATAAATAAGCTGATACAGAAGAATCAACACCGCCGGACATGCCAACGATGACTTTAATGTGACTATTTTCGCTCATGGATAATTTCGCTTATACAGGTTGCTGTCATTTAAACTACTAGCGCATATGCGTATTACAGAGCTAAAAGGAGACACTCTGACAAATTACGCAGGCTATGAAAGGCCGCGATTATAGCAGTATACCCAAACCACCTCAAGGTGCAGAATTCAGCGTTTCACAGGGGCTTAATATCAAGGCGTTACTTTGCAACAATGGCAGTCCCTTTTAAGAAGTAACAACGCTGAGAGTAAGTGCCTGTGAAACTCCCAACAGGTTGGTTTAAAGCGATTTATACTGCGTTATTGATTTTAACAATAGAACCACTATTCCTTGCAAGCAATGCCTTGCCTAAATCGCTTTTAATTCCAACTGAAACTCGCATCTTGAGGTGGTTTGGGTATAAAGAGACGGCCAAGCCACCCAAAATATGAGTTTTGTAGGGAACAGTTTCATAGCCAAATTGGCAGGGAAGGTATGGTTTTTAAGTTGTATTAAAAACGATAAAAATTTTCGTAATGACACTTGGCTGGTTAAGTTTCAAAAAACAGCGCTTGGATTTTGAAACTTAACTAAGGCGTTATGGCTAGGTAAAAATTATTCTACACCAATAAACCCGCCGGTTTGGTGTGTCCACAACGCGGCATAAATACCATTTTGTGCCAGCAGTTCTTCATGGCTACCTAGCTCTACAATGCCGCCCTCATCAAGTACGATGAGCCGATCCATTTGTGCAATAGTGGATAGTCGATGCGCGATGGCAATGACGGTTTTACCGGTCATTAAATCATCAAGACTAGCTTGAATAGCCGCTTCAACTTCAGAATCGAGCGCGCTGGTGGCTTCATCTAAAATTAATATCGGGGCGTTTTTCAGCAGCACCCGAGCAATGGCGATACGTTGGCGTTGACCTCCAGAGAGTTTTACGCCGCGCTCACCCACTTGGGCTGCAAAACCTTTGTTGCCTTTGCTATCTTCAAGGTCATCAATAAACTCTAGCGCTTTGGCTTGTTTAGCCGCTTTCATCATTTCTTCATCGCTGGCATCTGGGCGGCCATAAAGGATATTTTCTTTGACTGTCCGATGCAGTAAAGAAGTATCTTGGGTAACCATCGCAATGTACTTACGCAGGCTTTCTTGACTCACTTTTGAGATATCTTGGCCGTCGATGTTGATACTACCGCTATCAATATCGTAAAAACGTAGCAACAAATTAACGAGTGTTGACTTACCAGCGCCAGAGCGACCAACAAGACCTATTTTCTCTCCGGCTTTGATGTTGAGATTTAAGCCATTGATAACAGCGCCGCGATTCGTTTCGTTTGCGGCCTTACCATAGTTAAAATGCACATTATTAAAGTCAATTGCACCTGTGGTTACACTTAATGTGCTGGCATCAGGCAGATCATCGACTTCAATTGGGTTTGATAACGTTTTCATACCATCAGCGACAGTGCCGATGTTTTCAAACAAGCCACTAATTTCCCACATGATCCACTGCGCCATGCCATTTAAACGCAGTGCTAAGCTTACCGCAATTGCAATTGCGCCGGCACTAATGGCACTCAGAGTCCATAAATACAAAGATAATGCCGCAACACTAAATACTAAGAAGTAGTTAAGCGTTTGAATGGCAAAATTTAAACTGGTAACTAAGCGCATTTGCTTATACACAGGTTGTAAAAATACATCCATGCTGTCTTTTGCGTACTGCTCTTCACGTTGGGTATATGAGAACAATTTAATAGTCGAAATATTCGTATAACTGTCAACTATTCGGCCGGTCATCTCAGAGCGAGCGTCTGCTTGCGAGCTAGCCACTTTTTTGAGCTTAGGTACATAGTACATTTGGATCAAAATATACAGAGCTAACCATACAAGCAAAGGAAGCATTAAGCGCCAATCGGCTTCGGCTACTAAAAACACCATAGCGCCAAAATAAACCACTATGTACATTAATACATCAAGTAGTTTCATCACGGTTTCACGCACCGCGAGGGATGTTTGCATTACTTTGGTGGCGATGCGCCCTGCAAATTCATTTTGGTAAAAGCTCACACTTTGGCGAAGCAAGTAGCGATGTGCTAACCAACGAATTGACATCGGGTAATTACCTAACAAGGCTTGGTGCAATATCGCAGAATGAAAAAACACCACGATAGGTAGGACAACAAGTAGCACTATCGCCATTTTTATGAGTTCAGATTTTTGCTCAACAAATAATGTTTCAGGGGTGTAGATACTTAGCCAATCAACAAGCTGGCCCATATAGCTAAACAGTGATACTTCTAAAATCGCGAGCAATGCAGCGCTTAGCGACATAAAAAATAGCGAGACTTCCATACCTTTAGTGTAGTGACGACAAAATGCAAATAGCGTCGCAGGAGGCTGGGTTGGCTTTTGTTCGGGAAACGGCTTGATCATCCGCTCAAATAATCGATACATTTTAATATCTTGAATAGCAAAAATGGCGTTAACTATATCACTGAAAAGCGACAAAAACAGGTTTGCATAATGATCTTTTTGCTTGTTTGTCGGTTATTACAAAACAACAGTGACTACCATTTTATTTTGCCAATCAGCATATCTTTAAACATCACCCAGTCTGCCCATAAGCTATAAAACGGGTATTTGAACGTAGCAGGGCGGTTTTTCTCAAAGAAGAAATGACCAACCCAGGCAAAACCATAACCAATAATGGGTAGCAACCACAACAGCATAAATTGTTGGCTATACAGCACATACAAAACGATAATAAGCACCAAAGAGCTACCAAAAAAATGTAACCGTTTGCAGGTAATATTTTTATGTTCTTGTAAGTAGTATGGGTAAAACTTTTTAAAGCTAGTAAATTCTGGTGTACTTTTCATATCACATATCTTGTTAATGCTAGCTATTACTTGAAAAAAGGCGTTGGTGTGTTTTAAACGCATACTCGTCAGTCATGCCACTTAAATAATCACAAATTACTCTGTGTGTATTACCATTTTGTTGTTGTGCTAGGCGAAACACATTTGCTGTGGTTTCAGGTAAAAGTCGTAATGGTTCGCAGGCAAATGCTTCAAATAATTCAATAATTAACTTTTGTCCTTTAAACTCAATTTGCTGCATATGCGAAGCACGAATGAGTCGTTGATAAATAAATGACTTTAAAGTCTCAAGTAAATGCTGATAACAGTGGGGTAGTTCAACGGTGTAATTTAAAATTGGATTTTCAAACTCAAGTTCTGTGTGCACAATGGATGATTGAGTAATAAATAAGTTTACTAATTCCCCAATCACATCTTTACGTTGTGCTTCGCTACCTAAAAATAGCCGCTCGGTTAAGTTACTGTCGCCAAGCCACTCACATTGCACAAGCTCAAGTGCGGGTAAGGCATGATTTTGCCACTCTTTTAGGGTGATTTGCTCTGTTGCAATTGCGTCTTCAAGGTCATGTACGGCATAAGCAATATCGTCGGCAAGTTCCATAATTGCTGCATCAAGGGATTTAAAACTGGTTTTAGATCTAAACTGATCGACGGCCTTAAAATCGCCTAAGCGTTGTTTATCAGCGTCAGATAAAGGCGCTACAATCCAGTCAAAGGTCGCTTTATCATCCTTGTATAAACCTTTTGCTGGACGCCAGTCGTCAGCTTTTATAAATGCACGTTGCGGATCATGATGTGGGATGGTGTGCCATAAGTCATCAATAAAAGCCGGGTATTTTATAAAGCCAAGCAAAGTACGGCGCGTTAAGTTCATACCATGACCATCACTGTATGGTTCGAGTCTTGAAACAATGCGCAGTGTTTGTGCATTGCCTTCAAAACCACCATGTTCACGCATCATGTAGTTAAGGGCAATTTCACCGCCATGGCCATAAGGAGGATGGCCTATATCATGCGCCAAACAAAGCGTCTCAAGCAAACTAGGGTCGGGAAAATGTGTGAAGTCAGGGTGTTGTTTCTCTAAATGACGAAGTAAACCACTGCCAATTTGCGATACCTCTAAAGAATGAGTTAATCGTGTACGATGAAAATCATTTAGGCCAATTCCCATTATCTGAGTTTTAGCTTGCAAACGTCTAAATGCAGCTGCATGGATTATCCGGGAGCGGTCTACTTGCCACGCTGAGCGATTGTCATTAGGGCGAAACTTGTTTTGATTTATTATGCGGCTTTGCCAGTCTAATTCCATTAATGAGTATCCGGTAACTTTTTTAGCGTTTCTATGCGCTTAATTGTAGCTGATTTTTTTAGATTATAAATCCTTCCAATGGGTATATTCGCCTTTATTGAAGGGCTTAGGTATAATGAATGGTCAGATGCGTGTGGATATACCATGCATAAATGTTAGTTTCTTTGAGAGAATACATGCTTAAGTATCTTTTTCGTTTAATCGTTAGCCTATTTTTTATTTGGGCATTGAGTTACCCATTTATAGAAAAATCGGATCCAGTTATTGAGGACGAAACAACCTCAATCAAGCCACCAGTCAAAAAGAAAGAAAAGCCATTACATAATGTTAAACTTCCTGACTTTGATGGTTTTAGTGATGTTAAAGAAAAAAAACATGCTTTTTTTAACTTTATTCGGCCGCATGTTGAGGCTGAAAATAAAAAAATTCTGCAGCAGCGGGCAACGTTGGAGATTGCATTGATGATGATGCAATACGATGAACCATTAAGTCGCACGCAAACCAAGCAAGTTAAAACGATTTTAAATAGCTATAAATTACCAGAAACGATTGATAGTTTGTCTTTGCGTAAGGCATTAAACCGAGTTGATATTATTCCTAAAGAGTTAGCGCTGATGCAAGCGGCCAACGAATCAGCATGGGGAACGTCTCGATTTGCTCGAATAGGTTTAAACTTTTTTGGTCAGTGGTGTTATAGCAAGGGCTGCGGTATGGTGCCTAATCGTCGTAATACCGGTGCAGATCATGAGGTGGCGGCATTTAAATCTGTGCGCGCAGCCGTGACTTCTTATTTTAAGAATATTAATACTCATGCTGCCTATAAACATTTACGTAGTATCCGCGCCGATTTACGTTTACAAGAAAAGCCAATTTCAGCGACTAAACTAAGCTACGGATTAACCTCATACTCTGAGCGTGGTGAGGCGTATATCGAAGAATTAAATCAAATGATCAACCAAAATAGAGCCTACTTTGATGAATAACCCAGTACGTAGTATCAGTCATATTATGGCAGCTGCCGCTGTACTAATAGCAACATTTACTGTGCAAGCAAAAGAGTTTGTGGTCTCCTATGATGGCTTTTATGATCGTTTAAAAGTCGTCAATAAAGGTGATTTTCAATTTGCTCAGGTCAATTTTTATATCACCGACATTGCTAGTAATGATGAATGTTTAATTAAAACCGGGCGCATTATTACTGAGCGAGAGGAGTTTCCACTTAATTACACTGAGCATGCTCAGCTTTTACTTCCTTTTGATAAACAACTTGATACAAATAAAGCTGTGGTGGTTATCGAGCCTCAGAACGAAAATCACGATTGCCAGTTAAAACTGCAAATTGAAGCGCGTGAGTTTAATAATAGTAATTTGAATAAACACCAGTTGTATCAGCTTAATAATGAATTTGATGAATTATTATCGGATCTGTCGGGTTTTTTTGTTAGCAAACTGATGAGCTTTTTATTGCCTGAACAACAAGGTGTAGTGCTGACTTTTGCAGATCCAGTCACTATTGCCGATCCTGCTTTTGATTGCCAAGGGGCAATTTGTCATGTCAGAGTTACTGAGCAGTGGGAAGACGATAAAACAGCATTTGCTGTGTCGGTGCCATTACTAAAAGTAACGCCATGGATAGCTAAGTAGTAAAAAACAGTTCAGCAAGCGTTGTTAACAACAGCGCTTGATTTATGTTATTACTAATCAAGAGTAATCAAGAGTAATTAAAAAATATCCTTCCATATTTACTAATCAATGCCTATGAATAACCATGTTTTTAGGCAATTGAGTTACATGCAGCCCAAAGCACGTTAAAATACAGTCATTATAGATTTAAAATAATTCCTTAGATATGAATAAAACCCATGTGATTGAATGCCTGCGTTTTGCTTTAGAAGGGCAACTTACTACCGCGCAGGCTGCTGCAAAGACAGCCCATGACACCGCCACTCATGAAGAAAATATTGCTGAAAATAAATACGATACATTAGGCCTAGAAGCTGCCTATTTGGCACAAGGGCAAGCACAGCGTGTGAATGACTGCCATTTGAGTATTATCGAGTTTGAAAAGGCATTTAAAATCGCTGTATCAAGTAAAGTTACCATTGGTTCGCTGGTCTGTATCTGCGATGAAGACGAAAATCTAAAATGGTATTTTTTAGGACCACTTTCTGGTGGTTTAAGCATTAAAATAAAAGACACCATAGTGTATGTTCTCACACCACTGTCACCATTAGGTCAATTACTGATGGATAAGCAACAAGGTGATGAGTTTAGTTTTACAATAGCAAATAAATCCACGTTATTAGAAATTGTTTCAATAAGTTAGTGGTGCTGAAAGGAGCTTTAACCAGCTTTATTAGACCTTACTGTGGTTGATTAAATTTACTTATCTTAACGCTAAAAATTACTCGTTGGTAAGGTAGCGAAAAACCCTTTATAAATCACCTGTAGATTAAGCAGTAGCTGAATCTAAAGCACCCATCCTGTTAAGTACACCAGTAGCACAACAATGACTTAGCAGTATGGGTGTTTCTATTTACATTCACTCTTATATTTGTATTTTGACTTATTTTAGGAAAAGTCGTGTTTAAAACCTTGATTGTGGTTGATAACAACGAGCAGGCACTTGCTCATTCATTCGAAAACGTAATTACCTTCAACACTTACTTACGAGATTACCCAAAGCATAATGAGCCAAAAACGCGCATTATTAATCTATGCGACTCAAGCCAATACTTGAGTAAAGGCTATTATTGCTCATTACTTGCTGAGGCACGTAAACATCAGGTATTACCAAGTGTAAAAACGATTAATGCGCTACGTTGTGGCCAAACTTTAATGCTTAATGTTGGTCATCTTGATGATGCCTTATATTTTGGGCACGCAGTAAATGAATTACAAAACAAAGCGGCAAAAATGGTATTTAAACAATACCCAGCGCCTATTTTATTTGTAGATGAAGCTGGGTTGTTACAGCAAGGTTCATTGGCGTCGCTTAATGCTCAGCAGCATCAAGACTTTGTTGCTAAATTAACTGAGTTTACGCAAACACAGTGGCGTATAAGTAGTACGCAAAAACGTTACCGCTGGGATATGGCTATTTTAGTTGATCACAATGAAAAAGTACCACCAAGCGATAAAGATGCAATAGCCCGTTTTATCAAAGCGGCAGCTAAACATGGTATCTATGCTCAAGCGCTAAGCTTTGACGAAATAGATAATATCGCTCAGTTTGATGCGCTATTTATTCGTCAAACAACTGCAATTGACCACCCAACTTATCGTCTGGCAAGTAAGGCGCAGAGCCTAGGATTAGTGGTGATTGATGATGCTGAGTCTATTTTACGCTGTTGTAATAAAGTGTATTTGCATGATGCGTTTAATTATCAAAAAGTACCGAGCTTAAAAACCGTAGTAGTAGCTGATCAAAGTGATGAAACCATCAGTCAGCTTGAAGAGGCATTTACTTATCCACTAGTGCTTAAAATGCCGGAAGGGTCGTTTTCAAAAGGTGTCTACAAAGTAACTGATCGCAATGAGCTGGCAGCAAAATTGGCTGAGCTATTTGAATTTAGCGCTTTAGTTCTAGCCCAAGAATATATGTACACAGAATACGATTGGCGAGTAGGGGTACTAAATGGTCGTGCTATCTATGCATGCCGTTATTTAATGGCTCGCAATCATTGGCAAATTTATAATCATGATGCAAAACGGTTTTTCTCTGGTGGTTTTGAAACACTGCCTACTTTTGAGTTGCCAAAAGCAGTTTTAGATGCGGCATTAAAAGCATGTAAAACTGTAGGCAAAGGGCTCTATGGTGTGGATGTTAAAGAACACCAAGGCCGTGCATATGTGCTTGAAGTAAACGATAACCCAAGTATTGACCATAAAGTAGAAGATGGTTACTTAGGTGATGAACTCTATATGATCATTATGGAAGAATTTAAACAACGCCTCGAAGCACGAGGCCGGAGTTAATGACCGAGCATAGTGTGGCAGTTCGCGCTGCCACAGATAGCGATTTAAAAGCGTTACTTGAGATAGAGCAGCAAAGTTTTAATCAAGATAGATTAAGTGCGCGTAGCTTGAAGCGCTGGATTGCAGCCAAACATGGTATTTTAATGGTTGCAGAGTTAGATCAACAGATACTCGGCTATGGCTTAGTGTGGTGTCATAAAGGCACTCGTTTAGCACGTTTATATTCGCTAGCAGTTGCACCAAATGCACAAGGCAAAGGCATTGCTCAGCAGCTTTTGAAAGCACTAGAAAGAGCAACGGCTGAACGCGGGCGGTTATTTATGCGTCTTGAAGTGGCGGTAAATAATAAAGCTGCAATCGCACTTTATGAAAAGCTTGGCTATCGGGTATTTGGGCAATACAGTGACTATTATGATGATCATAGTGATGCCTTGCGGATGCAAAAAAACATTCGTAAAACTAATGAGCTTGAGTTTTCGCGTGTAACGCCTTGGTATCAACAAACAACCGAATTTACTTGCGGGCCAGCGGCATTATTAATGGCAATGTCATCAATAAAAAAAGCGATTATTTCACAAGTGAATGAGCTTGATATTTGGCGTGAAGCAACCACTATTTTTATGACCTCTGGTCATGGTGGTTGTCATCCATTAGGACTTGCTTTAGCTGCCAATAAACGCGGTTTTACAGCCGATGTGATTATTAATACACGTGATACATTGTTTGTTGATGGCGTAAGAAGTGACAAGAAGAAAGCGATTTTACATACGGTTCATAATCAATTTGTGGTTGAGGCAATTAATCACAAACTAGATGTGAAGTATCAAGACTTAACCCTTGAGCACATAGAGCGCTGGTTAGCAGCCAAAATGGCCGTGGTGCTATTGATCAGTACGTATCGCTTTGATGGTAAAAAGTCACCGCATTGGGTGTGTGTAACGCATTTAGATGAGCATTGTCTATATGTTCATGACCCTTTTTGTGAAAGCGATAAACAGCTGGCGATTGATTGTCAACACGTACCCATCGCTAAGAGTGATTTTTTAAAAATGGCCAGTTTCGGTAGTTCTCGTTTGAGTACGGCACTGGCTATACACATGCAGTAATTTTAGGATTTTGAGTGACTTTTTTTGAATTAGTAGATATCGCCCCCTATTCGTGGTCGGCAATAGGCAGTGCTGCATTTTGTGGCGCTTTGATTGGTATGGAACGCCAGTTACGGGGCAAACCAGTAGGAATAAGAACCTCAGTACTGATTATATTAGGTACTTATTTGTTTTTAGCCACGGCGTTTATGCTCCATGGTGATGTGATTGACCACTCGCGCGTGGTTGGTCAAATTATTACTGGCATCGGCTTTTTAGGTGCTGGAGTTATGCTCGCTAAAGATGGTGCTGTGGTTGGGGTAACATCGGCGGCAACTATCTGGGTTTTGGCATCTATTGGTGTAGTGATTGCAACCGATAATTTATTGGCAGCTATTAAACTATCCATTTTAGTGGTGGGTATTTTATATGGTGTAGATGTCCTTGAAGCTAAGTTTAAAAGCTTAAGTAAAGGTGTACACGCTAAAGTTAAAAGTTATCACAAACGATACTATCGAAAAGAAATTAACGAGTCAGAACGCCACTAAGAGTGGCGTTTTTATGTTGATAAAGTAATGCTTTGATAGCTCAATGCATCTTCAATAGGAGCAGGGCGGCCAATAAAGTAACCTTGCACATTATCAACATTTAATTTTCTTAATGCGTTAAGCTCTGCTTGCGTTTCAATGCCTTCGGCAACAATCGTACAGTCTATTGCTTTAGCAAAGCCACACAGTGCCTTGGCCAGTAAAAACTTACGATTGTCTTTATTTATATTTTGAGTAAGGCTGATATCTAATTTAATAATGTCGGCTTCTAGTTCTAAAATATGTTGAAACGACGAAAAGCCAGCACCTACATCATCAATAGCCAAACGTAGCCCTTTTTTTCGCAGTGGCGCTAATGCAGCTCGCATTACTGTATAGTCTGATATTGGTGAATGTTCAGTTATTTCTAATACCAACCTTGAACAATCGGCTCCTTGCAGAGTATATTCAAGTGCACCCGAAAGTATATGGGATGGTGAACAATTAATGGCGATATAAGTGGTGTCATTAAATTGTGCAATATAGGCGAGGCTGTTTTTTATTGCCAGCATTTCCAGAGATTCCCCTAGGCCCACATCTGTTGCCTCTTTAAACCAGAGATCAGGTGTTTTATAAGGTTTGGTAAAAAAGCGTGACAGTGATTCAAAGCCCGCAATTTTATTACTAAATAGATTAAAAATAGGCTGAAAATAAATACTTATATTGTTGCTTGCAATAACCTCTTCAATTGCTAATTTGGTTTGGCCATGCAATGCAGTGTTATGCAGGTTTTTTTCAATTAATCCAGTTGCAATTTCAGAGATTATGTTTAAAAAAGACAAGTCCCGCTCGTTTAAGCTTTCATCATGATGCGATTTGTAACAACAAAATGTACCATATAATTTACCATTTGAAAGATTGATAGGCACACCAATATAAGCGCCTATGTTTAACTTGTCGGTTACTGGCATTATTTGAGTAATTGGATTTGTTTTTGAATTGGTAATAATAGGGCTAAGCTGTTTCTCACTGATTTTATGGCAATATGTTTCATTAATAGGATCGGAATTGCCCACTTTAACCGTTTTATTCGCTGATGGATTATCGACAACTTTGAAAACGCGCTCATCGTTAATAAACTCTGAAATAAAAGCAACATCCATATTTAAATGTTTGCGCACCAATCCCAGCAAATTTGTCAATTTAGCATCGATTGTTGAATTATCTTTTTGATCCAAAAGCACATCGCTAAAATTTGCCGTCATGGCGCCTCCATGTAATTTTTAGCACTTTTAATGCTATTACTATAATTTATATAGATATAAACGTCTAATTAGCGTTTGATTTTATTTGCTGCTTAGTTCGGTTTTCTCTATCTATGATCGAGGGACTAGCTCGTTTAAAGATTTACAGTCCAGCGCGATTAAATCGGTCGTTAATGGCCTAGAAAGTCCGGCACTTAGATAGTCCTTGTCGTACGCTTATCGTAATAATAAGAGTAAGCCTTATGCTTTTGTTATTTTAGCGTTTGAGTAGGTATAATATTTGGGGATGGTAAGATTTGTAAAAAATATGAATCTGACTACGCTAATAACCAGTGATTATTTATTTAGGTGTTGTTTAATGGAATTGAGTTGGCAAATAATACAGTGGAATGGGCCGAAAAGAATTGCATTACTGCTGTTTGCTTTCTTTTTTACAATACCGGTAGTGGCCAAACCAAGCTATCGTGTTGTGATATTAGTCGATGATAGTTATCCCCCATATTCTTACCTTAAAGACGGTGAGTTAGTGGGCTTATATGTTGATGTAGTTCGTCAAGCTGCCGATTTGATCAGTGAAAAATATATTATAGAGTTGCAACCAGTACCTTGGAAGCGCGGTGTTGACGCACTTAGACGAGGAGAGGACTTTGCCTTACTACCTCCTTATAAAAATGTGCAAGGGCGCAGTTTTATTTGGCCTTACTCAGAGCCGCTGCATGAAGAAGTAATACAAGCTTTTTGTAATCCAAACTCAAGCTTACTCAAGATTGAAAACACAGAATATCCATTAAAGCCGATTAATGTTGGTATCAATGCAGGGTATCTCTTATTCGATCAAGCATTGAACACTGCCCTGGAGCAAAACAAAATAAAAATATGGGAAAACAAAGATACATTATCAAATATTTTGAAGCTGGCTAAAAATAGAATCGACTGTTATATCAATGACAAGTGGGCCATCTTATCAGGTATTAAAGCACTTAAGCAAAGCCATCCATTTGTTGATTTGAGTCAACTTCAGCAAGACAGAATTATTTTCAAGCGAACTGCTCACATTGGTTATTTGAAAGCGCCATCAGAAAAATTTCCATTTAAGGATGACTTTATTAAAGAAATGGACGCAGCATTGAAGTTAGTATTTGAAAGGCGTACTCAAATCGACAGCGATGGTAAATGATGCGCGTTAAACGTCGATACTCATGTTTAACCCGCACTGTATATTTTGCTATCTAAAAGGTTTAACTGTTTAAAAATAACCCCCCGCAACTTATTAACCAAATAACTTTCTTCTAACCACTTTTCGATACTCGCTAGGCGTTTGCGAGAGCACTTTCTTAAACACGCGGGTTAAATGACCTTGATCATTGTAACCCACCTCTAAAGCAACCTCCTGAATTGATAAGTTAGATGATGCAAGTAGCTCTTTGGCTGTTTGTACGCGTAATTGCTGCCAATATTCAATGGGGCTTTGGTTGGTCGCAATGCGAAAACGGCGGGTAAAAGAGCGGTAACTCAAACTAAATAGTTGAGCGACCTCTGTTAAACTTTGTTCTGTGGTTAAGTTGTTTTTTAACCAAAATTGAATTTGCGCGATGAGTTCATCTGGATGCCGATCAACGGCGCCTTCAAGGTAGCGCTGATCTTCGTAAGGTTTCCTAATTTCGTGAGAAAAGTTGCGCTCAACATGCTGAGCGGCGGCCTGTCCGTAGTATTGGCTAATAATATGCACGATCACATCTGCTAAGGCATTTAGACTTGCCACACTGTATAAGCGCTCAGATTGAGTGATAAAAAAATCAGGCTTGAGCAGTACTTGTGGGTAGTCGCGTTTAAATTGTTCTGCATAATGCCAATGAGTGGTAGCGGGGTGACCATTTAATAACTTAGCTTCAGCGACTAAGCAATTGCCAGTACCCACGCCAATGATTGAGCTACCCGTTTGCCAGCTGCTGGCAAGCCACTGAACTAACCCAGAGTTTGCTCTGACAACAGGGCGAGGATTGCGCCAAATACCGGGCACAATAATCAAGTCACTGTAAGGTGCTGTGCCGTAAGTGTGATCCGGTAATATTGCTAAGCCGCTGCGATTTTTGATAGGTTCGCTGTCCTCAGCGATTAAATTAATCGTTAATGGCCGAAAAATTTTGCTGTTTAGATGCCCCTTGGCGTACGCCTCACCGGCTCTGAGCATTTCAATTGGCAAGGTGACACTGGTGATCAATAAGTGCTGGTATACCAAAATACTTATTTGCAAAGGGCTAAGTACCAAGTTGTTGTCCATTTAATTGCTCCGACCAGTTTGATTTGGCCTCATAGGCTCATTATTTGGCTATTTAAGCACAATGTTGATAATTAAATCCATCTAAACTGCAAGCTTCTCCTATAACACGTTTTCTCAAGGTAAATTATGACAGCATTACCCGTTATTATCGGCATGGGTGGAATTAACGCCGCAGGCCGTACTTCTTTTCATCAAGGTTATCGTCGTATCGTGTTAAATAACTTAGATACTCAAGCCCGGCAAGAAACATTTTTAGGCCTCGCCACGTTAATGAATTTAGTGAGTCTTGTGAATGGGCAACTGCAAGATTTAAAAGGCAATACTGTTGAGCAAAGCGACATAGAAGCACGCTTTGGTGAGCAAATTATTGCCGGTACGTTAATTCGCAAAATTGAAAAAGAGCATTTTGATGTCGATGCAACACCATGGCAGCAAAAAATGACGTTAACCGCGTCAGATGAAAGCGCCATTGTGTTTGAAACACGTCGTCGAGATTTACCTTCGCCGGTCCCTACAAGTTGGCAAGTAGAAGAGCTTGAAAATAAAAAAGTAAAAGTAACCATTGCGGCTCAGTTTGATATTAAACATGATTCTACTCGCGATAATCCGATTAAATCGGCTGGGCAACTACCAACAGGGTTTGATCCATCTATTATGTACAACAGTCGCTACCAGCCACGTGGTTTACAAGCCACTATTTTTGCTGCTACTGACGCGATTAAATCAACCGGACTTGATTGGCAACACATTATGAATAGTGTTGAGCCTGATAAAATTGGCACTTATTCAGCGTCGGTTATTGGTCAAATGGATGACAAGGGCTTAGGTGGTTTAGTAAAAGCGCGCCAGCAAGGTGATCGCGTCAGCACCAAGCAGTTAGCGCTTGGCTTAAATACAATGTCGACCGATTTTATTAATGCCTATGTGACGGGCAATGTAGGCACTACGTTTTCAACTTCAGGCGCGTGTGCAACATTTTTATATAACTTGCGCGCTGCAGTAAACGATATACAAGCAGGGCGTACACGTGTTGCTATTGTGGCAAGTGTTGAATGCGCAATTACCCCTGAAGTTGTTGAAGGCTTTGGTAATATGAGTGCGCTGGCGAATATTGAAGGTTTACGACGCTTGGATAACTTAAGCAATGATGATGAGCCTGATTATCGTAAAAGTAGCCGCCCATTTGGCGAAAATTGTGGCTTTACTTTAGGTGAAGGCGCACAAGTAGCGATTCTAATGGATGATGCGTTAGCACTGGAGTTGGGGGCAGACATTCTAGGCAGCGTGCCGGATGTATTTGTAAATGCTGATGGCGTTAAAAAATCAATTACATCACCGGGACCGGGTAATTATATAACCATGGCGAAGTCGGCGGCATTAGCCACGAGCTTATTAGGTAAAGAAGCATTACAACAACGTAGCTTTATTTTAGCGCATGGTTCAAGCACACCGCAAAACCGCGTAACAGAGTCATTAATTTATCATAAGGTGGCACAAACGTTTGCCATTGATAATTGGAAAGTAGCAGCACCAAAAGCGTATGTAGGGCACACAATTGCGCCAGCTAGTGGCGACCAATTAGCGATGGCGCTGGGTGTCTTTGCACATAATATTATGCCGGGTATTACCACCATAGATAAAGTGGCCAAGGATGTGCATAACCAGTATTTAGATATTCGTACTGAGCATTATCAATGCGAAGACATGGATATTGCTTTTATTAATTCAAAAGGCTTTGGCGGAAATAATGCCACCGCCACTGTTTTGTCACCCATGGTGACCATGAAAATGTTAGCAAAACGCCATGGTAGTGCGGTGATGGATGCATATGCATTGAGCAATCAAACCGTTACAGCTGCTCAGACTAATTATCAGCAACAAGCTGACTTAGGACAATATGAGCTAATCTATCGCTTTGGTGATGGCATGATTGATGAAGATGAAATTGTCATTTCTGATACCGACATGCATATTCCCGGTTTTGATAAAGCCATTGCATTTAGTAAAACGAATCCTTATCAAGATATGTTTTAAGCACATTATTCTTGAGTGGCAAGGCGCTTTTATAGCGCCTTTTTTAATGCGTGAAAATTAGCCCTATAAAATTTTTAAATTGTCATTGGCTGCATTTTTTTGTTGAATCACCGCAGTTTACGCGATCTGTCATTTATCCTTGTTATAATTTCAAGCTATTAAAGAGGCCAACGTTTGAGAGTCCTATGATCGCCAGTTTATTATTGTTAAGTGCCAGTGTTACATTAGATAGCCATTTACCGCCATTGTTGCCATGGCAAGGTCAAAGTTTGGCACTGATACAACAAAAAGGCCCATTAACCACTGATTTCGAACTAAGCGAAGGGCTAAAGTCACCAAATTATCAGCAAACTATGGCCTTTGTAGATCGTCTTGTTGCAGCAAACCCTACCCAATTCCAAGTGCAAACTATTGCACATAGTGCCAGTGGCCGTGCGATCAACATGATGGTAGCAAGCGAAGATGGTGCATTTACACCTTCGCAGTTAATGCAAAACGCCAAGCCGACTATTTTTATTCAAGCGGGAATTCATGCCGGCGAAATTGACGGTAAAGATGCGATGTTTATGTTGCTACGCGATATTGCAACCGGTAAACGTCGAGATATTTTAAGCCAAGTGAACATCTTATTTATTCCTATTTTAAATGTTGATGGCCATGAGCGTAGTAGTCAGTTTAATCGCATAAACCAGCGTGGGCCAGTTGAAATGGGCTTTAGAACCAATGCTAATAATTTAAATTTAAATCGTGATTTCACCAAACTAGATACGCCGGAAGTACGTGGTGTATTAAAGGTGATCAAGCAGTTTAACCCAGATTTATATATCGATGTGCATGTGACTGACGGTGCAGATTATCAATACGATGTAACTTACGGGTACAACCCCGTATTTGCCAGTGAATCGCCAAGTGTGTCAGATGCGCTCAATAATTATTTTAAACCTATCATCGACACAAAATTACAAGAGCAAGGCCATATACCTGGGCCGCTGGTATTTGTAATGGATAAGCGCGAGTTTAAAAAAGGCTTAGCGGGCTGGGTTGCCACGCCTCGTTATTCGAATGGTTGGGGGGATTTAAGATCGTTACCCACAATTCTTGTCGAAAATCATTCATTAAAACCGTATAAACAACGTGTACTTGGCACCTATGTATTTTTAGATGGGGCTATTTCAGCATTGGCGCAACATCATCATCAATTAACCGAAGCGGTTGAAAAAGAACGAGCTTTTGTGCCAAGCCAGCTTATTGTTGAACGCAGTTATGCAAAAGAGCCAAACACTATCGCATTTGCAGGGATCAAATATTCGCGCAGTAAAAGCGCCTTGAGTGGCCAGATGGAAGTAAAGTATTTAGGCGAAAAACAGCACTATGATGCGTTGCCTATTTACTGGCAGAAGGACGCAAAAACCGTGATCACCGTACCAAGTACATTTTATATTCCACCTGCGTATCCAGACATTGTCGAAAAACTCAAATTACATGGTATTACAGTAGAAAACGTGAGCAGTGATGAGCTGGTAACTAATTTAAAAGTCGCGGTAGTAACAAAGCATGAATTTGATAAAGCGCCGTTTGAAGGACGCTTTCGAGTAAACGCAGATTTTGATTTTGTTGATGTACCAGAAAAGTCTTTGACCGGTTGGTATAAAGTTGAAACTGCTCAACCTTTCGGTGAGTTAGTTGCCCATCTTTTACACCCCAAAGCACCGGATTCATTTTTTGCGTGGGGTGAGTTTAATACGATTTTTCAACGTACTGAGTACATGGAAAACTATGCATTAGCGCCGTATGCTCGCCATATGCTCAAAGATAAACCGGCACTTGCACTTGAGTTTGATAAAAAAATTCGTGAGGATGCCGCTTTTGCTAAAGATGCACAAGCACGATTAAACTGGCTCTATGAGCATACGCCATTTTATGATCAAGCTTATTTAAAGTATCCTGTGCTGATGACATTTGACACTAAACCGCAAATAAAGAATTAACATATGGAAATAATTACCGTACCGGTGACCGCTTTTGCACAAAATTGCCGAGTGGTTATTTGTAAACAAACACGCCACGCAGCGGTTATCGACCCGGGTGGCGACGCTGATAAAATCATTACTGAGCTTGCCAAGCATCAGTTAAGCTTGCAGTGTATTTTACTCACCCATGGTCATCTTGATCATGTCGGTGCGGCAAAAGTACTTGCTGAGCATTTTTCTGTTGATATTGTCGGGCCACAAAAAGACGAATTGTTTTGGTTTGATGCATTACCTATGCAAGCGCAAATGTTTGGCTTTGCACCAATTGCGCCTTTTCATCCTCAGCATTGGTTAAGTCATGGTGATACGTTTACATTGGGTCAATTGCGATTTGACATTCGTCATTGTCCGGGCCACACGCCTGGGCATATTGTATTTTATGAAGCAACACATCAGTTAGTGATAGTGGGTGATGTTATTTTTAAAGGCTCAGTAGGGCGTACAGATTTCCCTAAAGGGGATGCCCAGCAGTTACTTGACTCGATTAAAAATCAAATTTTGACACTGCCTGATGAAACGCGAATTCTATCTGGGCATGGACCTGACACTAAAGTGCTGACTGAGCGCATATCGAATCCATTTATAAGTGGTAAATTTGGTTAGTTGCGCATAATAAATGCATAAAAGTACAAGACTCAACCTATAAACCAATGTATAATTTAACCAATTTAGTAAAATAAATAAGAAATAAAATGTCTCTAAATCATGTTGACCGCCAAATTTTGGCACTGTTACAGCAAGATGCAAGTCTTTCGACCGCTGATATTGCTGATAAAGTCGGTTTATCTCAATCACCTTGTTGGCGTCGTATTGCTAAGCTTGAGCAAGATGGTTACATCAAAGGCAAAGTTGCCTTATTGGATGAGAAAAAGCTCGGCTTTGATATGCTAGTGTACGCTCATGTTCGTTTATCAAATCATGGCCGTACAAATTTAGCTGAGTTTGAACGACTTATCCTAAGTTATGATGAAGTAACAGAATGTTACAGTATGGCTGGCACTATGGACTTTATGTTGCGGATCATTTCTAAAGGCATTGAAGGCTATGAACAGTTTGTTCGTGATAATTTATTGAATCTTGAATTTGTTCAAGAAGTTCACTCAAACGTCACTATGACTTGTGTCAAACGCAGTACATCGCTGCCACTTTAATCGTATCTAATCATGCTAGCGCTATAAAGGCGTTAGCTTGTTCCTCTTACTGCAATTGTTAACTTTAGCTTAATTTGTTAGAATTCAGCGCTTTTTTGATCCCACACCCCGAAGAGGAATTCAATGTTTAACTTATTAAGCAAGGCGCCGAGCTCTGCTAAAAACGATATCTTATCAGGTATAACGGTTGCCCTAGCACTCGTTCCTGAAGCTGTTGCATTTGCGTTTGTTGCAAATGTAGAGCCTTTAGTTGGTTTATATGCAGCATTTATTGTTGGCTTGATCACCGCTATTTTTGGCGGCCGCCCAGGTATGATCTCCGGTGCAACCGGTGCACTTGCCGTTGTTATGGTAAGTTTAGTGCTAGATCATGGGGTTGAGTATCTCTTCGCGACTGTATTGCTGATGGGGATACTGCAAATACTAGCAGGGGTGTTTAAGCTCGGTAAGTTTATTCGTATGGTTCCGCATCCGGTGATGCTTGGGTTTGTAAATGGTTTAGCGATTGTCATCTTCTTAGCGCAACTAGGTCAATTTAAGGTGTCCGATGGTCAAGGTGGCATGCAGTGGATGACAGGCACGCCGATGATGATCATGCTAGGATTAGTCGCTTTAACGATGGCTATTATTCACTTTTTGCCAAAGTTGACTACAGCTGTGCCATCAACATTAGTCGCTATTGTTACTGTAACCGCCATTGTTATCGGATTTGATTTAGAAGCGCGTACAGTACTTGATTTCTTAAAAGATATGACCGGTGACAGTGCGGCAACTATTGCTGGTGGTTTACCACAATTTCACATTCCAATGGTGCCATTTACCTTTGAAACACTGAAAATTATTTTACCTTATGCACTTATTTTAGCGGCAATTGGTTTAATTGAATCACTATTAACCCTTAGCCTGATTGATGAAATCACAGAAACCCGTGGTCACAGCAATAAAGAATGCATTGGTCAAGGCGCTGCAAACGTTACCTGTGGTTTCTTTGGTGCGATGGGAGGCTGCGCGATGATTGGTCAATCAATGATCAACATTAACTCAGGTGGTCGTTCGCGTCTATCTGGTATCACAGCAGCATTAATGCTCCTAGCATTCATTATTTTTGCCGCCAGTTTGATTGAAATGGTGCCGCTGGCAGCATTGGTTGGCGTGATGTTTATGGTGGTATTAGGCACCTTTGAATGGGCGAGTTTCAAAATGATGAAACGCGTCCCAAAATCAGATGCTTTTGTCATTGTATTAGTATCGGGTGTAACGGTGATAACTGACTTAGCAATTGCAGTATGTGTGGGTGTGATTGTGTCAGCCTTAGTATTTGCATGGCAACATGCTAAACATATTTTTACTACAAACTACATTGATGAAGAAGGTTCTAAAGTCTACGAACTACACGGCCCATTATTTTTTGGCTCAGTGAAAAAGTTCGCGGAGTTGTTTGATGTTAAAAATGACCCTAAAGATGTTATCATCGAATTTAAATACAGCCGAGTGGCAGATCACAGTGCCATTGAAGCAATTGATACTTTAGCTGATAAATACACCAAGGCAGGTAAGCAGTTGCATTTACGCCACTTGAGCCCAGACTGTACACAGTTATTACATAAAGCGCGCGACTTAGTCGAAGTTAATGTAATAGAAGATCCAACTTATAAAGTTGCTTCAGACAAGCTTGCTTAAACGAGATGTTTGATAAAAAAGCGAAGGCACTGCCTTCGCTTTTTTGTTGCTATCGAACAAATCATTGGCTGAAACCGCAGATGACATTAAAATTTATTTAAGTCACATAAAAACCAGTGCTCGGTGAGTCAATTATTGAGACTAAGCTCGACTAGTGCAGCTAGTGCCTGTATAATTCGCGGCCTCTTTATACCGTCTTATTGCCTGTATTAACTTTTCCTTATTCAGCGAACAGTGTACTTGTCAGTATTTGCTTAGGAAATTCATTTTGATCTCTACCGCTAATATCACCATGCAGTTTGGTGCCGAACCCTTGTTCGAAAATATCTCCGCTAAATTTAGTAACGGTAATCGTTATGGCTTAATTGGCGCCAATGGATGCGGTAAGTCAACCTTCATGAAAATCCTCAATGGCTCATTAGTGCCAACATCAGGTAACGTATCAATTGGCCCAGGACTGAAAGTCGGTAACTTAAGCCAAGATCAGTTTGCATTTGAGCAATACTCAGTGGTTGATACTGTGATCATGGGTGACGTTGCATTATGGAAAATAAAGCAAGAACGTGAACGTATTTATTCACTGCCAGAAATGAGTGAAGAAGATGGTATGAAAGTCGCTGAGCTTGAAAGCGTTTTTGCTGAAATGGATGGTTACAGTGCAGAAAGCCGCGCGGGTGATATTTTATTAAAAGCGGGTATTGAAGAAGAATTTCATTTTGGTCTAATGTCACAAGTAGCCCCTGGCTGGAAGCTGCGCGTCTTACTTGCGCAAGCCTTGTTTGCTAACCCTGATATTTTATTACTGGATGAGCCAACCAATAACTTGGATATTCATACCATTAGCTGGTTAGAGCACGAACTTAACCAGCGTAAATGTACCATGATCATTATTTCTCATGACCGCTATTTTCTTAATGCGGTATGTACTCATATGGCTGATATTGACTACGGTGAGCTGCGTATTTACCCAGGTAACTACGAAAAATACATTGAAGCATCAACACTTATTCGTGATCAATTACTTGCTGGTAATGCTAAAAAGCAATCTGAAATTGAAGAGTTACAAGATTTCGTTAACCGCTTTGGTGCTAATGCGTCAAAAGCAAAACAAGCGAGTTCACGTGCTAAACGCATGGATAAAATCAGCTTAGATGAAGTGAAGTCGTCAAGCCGAATGGCGCCGTCATTGTATTTTGATGAAGGTAAAAAGATGCACCGCCAAGCATTGATCTTAGAAGACTTTGGCCATGGTTTTGACGGTGAAGTATTGTTTGAAGGCGGCGAGCTGATTTTAGAAGCAGGTTCAAAACTTGCGATTATTGGTGAAAACGGTGTTGGTAAATCAACCTTTATTCGCTGTTTAGTGGGTGAACTTGAAGCTAATCACGGTGTTGTAAAATGGTCAGAAAATGCATCGATTGGCTATTGTCCGCAAGATAGTAGTAAAGACTTTGATAACGATTTAACCTTGTTTGATTGGATGTCACAGTGGCGTACAGCCAAGCATAACGATTTAATGGTGCGTGGCATGTTAGGTCGGTTATTGTTTACTGCGGATGATGCGAATAAAAAAGCTAAAAACTGCTCAGGTGGTGAGAAAAATCGCCTATTGTTTGGCAAATTAATGATGCAAGACGTAAATGTTTTGGTGATGGACGAACCGACAAACCACATGGATATGGAAGCCATTGAAGCGCTTAATAATGCATTAAAAGGCTTTGAAGGTACGCTGATTTTTGTCAGCCATGACCGTGAGTTTGTTTCATCATTGGCAACTCGTATTATTGATATTCGTGACAAAGAAGTGGTTAATTTCCACGGCACCTTTAACGAATTTATGGCAAGCCAACAAGAGCAAGCGAAGCTTTTGGCTGCAAAGTAAAGTTTATTGATCTCAGTTTTATTAAATGCATGATCATGCAAGCGAGTTCAAGAGCTCTGTAAATCAATATAATTGCTATTAAGTATCAGAAAACCGGCTGCGGCCGGTTTTTTTGTGTCTAAATTATGTAAAATTAAAAAGTTGCTTTGGTGTAGCTTTAAAGCGTCGTAACGTTAGCGCTGATAAAACCGATTTAATTAGTATAATTTTTAAGGTATCTATGTGGTAATTAAAGCTCGTATTCCTAAATTAGTGTCGAATCTTGAAAAACTAGCGCTCACCTTGTGTGTGCTATTTGTTAGCGGGGCTCTATTATTTCCTGATATGCTCACCGCGCATATTCAACCACTGATCATTAATGCATTATCAGTGTTGGGTGGACCATTTTTTCTGTTAGTTAATTTTTTATTGATAAGCGTTATTGTGCTGGCTATTAGCCCACTCGGACAACGTAAAATAGGTGGAGAGCATACATCTGTCGAGTTTTCAACTTTTGGTTGGTTGTCAATGTTATTTGCTGCAGGAATGGGATCGGGTTTAATTTTTTGGGGCGTAGCAGAGCCTGCCATGCACGTATTGCAACCGCCATTAAAGCAAAGTCTTTACCCTGATAGACAAGGTGCTGCATTGGCTATTACGTTAGTAAACTGGGGCGCTCATGCATGGGCACTCTACGCAGTATTTGGCTTAGTCTTATGTGGTTTGAGCCATAACAGTGGCAAAGCGGGAGATATAAGTGCTCCGGTGTTGAGTGTAACAACTTCATTTTTAAGTCGCGCAGGGCAGCTAAAGTGTAAATACGTGATCCAGTTAGTGGCCATTTTAGCTATTTTTTTTGGTGTAGTTGGCACGATTGCAAATTCAACATTATTACTACGAAAAGGGATTGAGCTTGAGCTTGGCATTAACTCGCCTTGGTTAGTTGGTTTGATTATTATTATGTTATTAGCGCTGTTGTTTAGCTTATCTGCGCGCTTAGGATTAAAAAAGGGTATTCAAACACTCAGTCAATTTAATGTTTTTTTAGCATTTGGAGTACTTATTTGGCTCATCATGATGGTACCACTACAACCGATTATAGATGTGGCGATCAGTGGCGTTAAATTTTATAGCCACTTATTAGTGACAGGGACATGGCAATTATCAAGTCAACTAAATGATCCTGCTTGGGCTAATAGTTGGACGTATAATTATTATTTTTGGTGGCTAGCGTGGGGACCTTTTGTTGGGGTTTTTTTAGCTAAAATAAGTCAAGGTCGGCCAGTTTGGCAATACATTGTTGGCGTAGTAATTGTGCCAACTTTCGTCACTTTAATTTGGTTTAGTGTTTTTTCGGGATCTGCTATTGCTTGGGATAGCGGCCATAGTAGTGGCATTATGGCCGCTATTAAAACTGATTATACACAAGGCTTATTTGTATTTTTTAAGCAGTTAGGTTGGCAAGGAGGTGTGCTTATTTGGTCGAGCTTATTATTATTACTGATCTTTGTTGCTACTTCGGCAGATTCTGCAATTTTAGTGATCCGTAATTTAGCGGGGACAAAAAGCAGTCATCGATTTAGTTTGTATGTGTGGTCTTTTACTTTAGCTCTAAGTAGCTGGGTATTGTTATTACAAAATAATGAATTACTTAACCGAAGTATTGCAATTATTGGTGCAGTGCCATTTTTGTTTATTTTTATTTTGCAGCTGATAGGATTTGTAAAAGAGTTTATGAAGGAGTTACAAGTGTAGTTAAACCTATTACTGTTGCTATGCTCGAGCTAGTTTATAGTTTAATTACTTTATTGTCATTCACTTACAGTTTTTTACAGTGTTTTATACTCGTTCGTTTATAGTGAGTATTACAGATACAACCACTAAGCAATACTAATGCTATTAAAAACTGGCTCATTCGAGGTAGTTGAATAATAACTTACGCATTTAAGCAATGGGATATAAAGGATTAAATTTATGTTCAAGCACTTTATTACTGTTTTACTTGTCAGCCAATTACTAAGCGCATGCACTGTAGCGGGTGTATTAGTTGATGGAGTTATTTATTCAAAAGCGGATACAAATTATGATGCTGATTTAGCGCAGGCCCCCGCACATGTATCGCCTCAAGATAATACTTACTTTAGTCATGAACAGACTTTGTCATTTGCGGACTTAGGCATCGAAGTAGATCGTTTTTTAGTGGGGTTAGTGCAAGAAAGCTCAGAGCCTACTCTGGTATGCAAAAGAATAACTAAATCAATACAACAATGTGAGGAAGTAACGACTGACAACCTCACAGTAGAGAATACAATTAACGCTGAAGATACAGTTGATGAAATGATAAGTGTTCGTCGATAAAGCTGCTGATAAAAAAGTAGCTATGATCGTAGCCTGCGTGCATATTCAACGTTAGCGGGTAATTAACTTGCTTTGCCACTGCAGTTAGGTTGCCTGGTTTTAGTTGCTCGACTAAAAAATTATCGGCATCACCTTGGTCAATACGCATTGGTAAAAATTCGTTACTGTGTGCCTTTTTCATTAGTTCACAGCTATCGTAATTGGCCCATTGTGATTGATCATCTCCTAAGTACTGACTAAACGCTTTTTGCCCCCAAGGACAGTCAATAGGGTTAGTGATTGGGCTAAAAGCAGAAACACTGGTGTAACTTTTTGGATTGCGCAATGCAATCATCAACGCACCGTGCCCCCCCATAGAATGCCCGCTAATCGCTTTTTTATCAGTCACGGGAAAGTGCTGTTCAATTAGCGAAGGCAATTCATTTACCACATAATCATACATATTATAGTGCGTGTTATAGGGGGCTTGGGTGGCGTTTAAATAAAACCCTGCGCCTTGGCCAAAATCATAACTGTCTTGGTCTGGCACAGTGTCGCCACGAGGACTGGTATCAGGTGCAACGATAGCAATACCAAGCGCTGCCGCTTTTTTAAATGCACCTGCTTTTTGCATAAAATTTTCATCCGTACAGGTTAAGCCTGATAACCAATACAGTACCGGTACTTTATTAGTTTGGCTGGCACCGGGTGGCAAGAAAATAGCAAACCGCATTGGGCAATGGGTGCTTGTAGATGTATGGCTGTATTGCTTGTGCCAGCCACCGCTAACTTTTGTGGCGCTTAAATTGTCTAACATAGATTCCTCGCTAAAATACCACATAGCTTACACGCTATGCGGTATCTGTATTTTTAATATTAGTAGTGGATCACAGTACGAATACTTTTGCCTTCATGCATTAAATCAAACGCGTCGTTTATGTCTTCAAGACCCATGGTATGAGTGATAAAGTCATTTAATGCAAATTCGCCAGCCATGTAACGTTCAACAATCTCAGGTAGTTGTGAACGACCTTTAACCCCACCAAATGCGCTACCACGCCAGACACGGCCAGTGACTAGCTGGAATGGGCGAGTTGAAATTTCTTGTCCTGCACCAGCAACACCAATGATCACCGATTCCCCCCAACCTTTATGACAACATTCAAGGGCTGAGCGCATGACATCAACATTACCTATACACTCAAATGAGAAATCAACGCCACCATCGGTCATCTCGACAATAACTTCTTGAATAGGCTTGTCGAAATCTTTTGGATTGATCAAGTCTGTGGCACCTAATTTAGTGGCTAGATCAAACTTAGACGTGTTGATATCAATACCGATAATACGCGAGGCACCAGCCATTTTCGCGCCGATAATTGCTGACAAACCTATACCACCTAAACCAAAGATAGCAACGGTATCGCCTGCTTGAACTTTTGCAGTGTTTGTGACCGCGCCCATACCAGTTGTAACACCACAGCCTAGTAAGCAAATTTCTTCAAGTGATGCTGCTTTGTTTACTTTAGCCAGTGAGATCTCTGGCAGTACCGTATATTCAGAAAAGGTTGATGTGCCCATGTAGTGATAAATTGGTTGGCCATCTTTGAAAAAGCGAGTCGTGCCGTCTGGCATTAAGCCTTTACCTTGCGTTTCACGTACAGCGGAACACAAGTTTGTTTTGCCTGAAGTACACATTTTACATACACCGCATTCTGCAGTATATAAAGGAATAACATGATCGCCTACAGCAACACTGGTTACGTCTTCGCCGATAGCATAAACAACACCGGCGCCTTCATGCCCTAAAATGGCTGGGAAAATCCCTTCAGGATCGGCACCTGATAATGTAAATGCATCGGTGTGACATACGCCCGTAGCAGTAATTTTTACCATTACTTCGCCTTTTTTAGGCATCATTACATCCACTTCTTCTACAGATAGTGGTTGATTTGGACCCCAAGCAATTGCGGCTTTTGATTTTATAAATTCAGACATAGTAACTCTCTTGCTGGTTAAATACGAAGATGACTTGAAAACAATAACGCTATTTTATTTGTTTCTCAAACAATGTTAATCTTCATTTTAATAAAACACTTTTACAGTATGGTAATAATGAGTCGTTGGTTAGGCATAGACGAATTTATCGCAGTCGGTGAAGAAGGCAGCTTTACCCGCGCTGCAACCGCATTAGGGGTATCCGTTGCACACATAAGCCGCCATGTAACGCAATTAGAGCAGCGCTTAAATACCCAATTATTAACGCGTACTACCCGTAAAGTTGTACTGACTAAAGAAGGCGAAGTCTTTTTACATCAAACAAAACATTTACAGCATGCAATGGACGACGCCACCGCGTTATTAGCACAACAGCAAAATGCTCCTAAAGGTAAAATTAAACTCACAGCTCCGGTTATGTATGGCGAAAGCTTCGTGATGCCAGCAGTGCATACTTTTATGCAACTGCACCCTGATGTAGAAGTGGTGATGGCGCTGAGCAATGAACAAGAAAATTTACTTGAGGGCGGCTTTGACTTAGCTATTCGCCTTGGTCATTTAAAAGACTCTAGCTTAAAAGCACGACGTTTAAGTGCACGTCATTTTGTAATTTGCTGCTCAAAAGCCTATTTAGCCCGTTTTGGCGAACCTCACACATTAGCTGAATTACAGCACCATCAATGCTTAGTCGGCAACAGCAGTTATTGGCGGGTGTGCGAGCAAGGGCGTGATAAACATATCAAAATTGCGGGGCGGTTACAGTGTAATAGTGGCTGGGCGTTAGCTGATGCAGCTAAAAAGGGTCTTGGCATCATACAAGTGCCAAACTACTACATTGAGAGTGATTTAGCCACGGGTGATTTAGTGCCTATTTTAACCAATAATCAGCCAAAACCAGAAGGTGTATGGGGAGTGTATCCTCCGCGACAATTTGTTGCGACCAATGTCAGAGCATTACTCGATCACCTTATTAAATCTCTAAACTAAAAGTTTAAATAAAGCGGCTTAATTTTGATACAGCAGTTGATTTGTCATGAATTTTTACACTTTTGCGCATACCCAATGGCACTTTATTTATGCTAGTATGAGCGCTGAATTGGCATTAAATGTGACCATAAATAATTATGTTTCAACCTGTTAGCCTGTTTATCGGGCTGAGATACAGTCGCTCCTCGAAAGGGAACGCATTTATCTCTTTTATTTCGTTTTTCTCCATTGCCGGTATCGCCATTGGTTTAATGGCATTATTTACTGTCAGCTCAGTGATGAATGGTTTTGAAAATAACCTTAAAACCAATATGTTGGGCCTCATTCCTCATGTTGAAATTGCGTCTGATGGACAAACTCAAGCACAAATGATCCAGCTGCAAGATACCATTGTTGCGTCCAAATTTGTGAAAAGAGCGAGTTTGTATCGCCATGGTGAAGCCATTTTACAAACCAATCGCGATTTACATGGCGTGCTATTGCAAGGTTTGTACGACGATAACGCATCGCTTTATAAAATCAGCGATAAAGTTATTCAAGGTAATTGGCAAACAGTCATGACATCGCGCTATCACATTGCGGTTAGTCGTTATTTAACACGTAAACTGGGAATTGGTTTAGGTGATAAAGTGCGCGTGATCATGCCTAATGCGTCAACCTATACACCTTTAGGTCGCGTACCAAGCCAACGTTTGTTCACCGTTGCTGCCATTTATGAAACAGGTTCTGAAATTGATATGGGACTTGCTTTTACTAGCGGCGAATCGCTACAACGGGTATTAAAGTTGCCACAAACTAGTGCTCCTAATTTGAGTATTTCACTGAACGATCCTTTTCAACTAGATGCCTTTAGCGCTTCAGCTAGTGCAATTTTAAGTCAACATACAGTCACCGATTGGCGCCAGTCACAAGGTACTTTGTTTGCAGCAGTCGCAATGGAAAAACGCATTATGTCGATGCTGCTGGCGCTGATTGTATTAGTTGCGGTATTTAATATTGTCTCTGCGTTGACCATGATGGTGAGCGAAAAACAAAGTGAAGTGGCTATTTTACAAACGCTTGGCTTAACGCCGGCTCAAGTGCAGCAAGTCTTTATGATCCAAGGTTTGTACAATGGTTTGATTGGTACCAGTATCGGTGCAGCCCTTGGCTTATTACTCAGTGCTTATATCAACGAAGTGCTGGCAGGCATAGGTTTAAACTTGTTAACAGGGATTGCCTTACCAGTAAAATTTGACGTAATGAGCTTATCGCTGATTGCCGTAGGCAGTATTACCATGAGCTTTTTAGCCACTTTATATCCGGCGCGTAAAGCTGCCAATGTTAGCCCAGCAGAGGTATTGCGCTATGAATGATTTAGTTATCCAATGTGAACAGTTAAGTAAAGTGTATCAAGATGGTGAAAATCACGTTGAGGTTTTAAAAGGGGTTGATTTAACCTTACAACAAGGTGAGATGCTGGCTATTGTTGGCAGCTCTGGTTCTGGTAAAAGTACTTTACTGCACATTTTGGGGACTTTGGATTCACAAAGTGCCGGTGTGGCAAAAATTAAAGGTCAACAAGTTGCTAAACTATCACGTGCTGAGCAAGCGAAATTTCGTAATGAGCATTTAGGGTTTATTTATCAGTTCCATCATTTATTAATGGAGTTTAACGCGTTAGAAAATGTTGCGATGCCGCTGTTGATCAAAGGTCTCAGCGCTAAAAAAGCCAATGCTAAAGCCCTCGTAATGCTCGATAAAGTAGGGCTATCGCACCGTAGTAGCCATAAACCATCAATGCTCTCTGGTGGCGAGCGTCAACGGGTGGCAATTGCGCGGGCATTGGTGAGCGAACCTGATTTAGTATTGGCCGATGAGCCAACAGGTAACTTAGACAAACAAAATGCGATTAAAATTTACGATTTGATCAAAGAGCTTAATAGCAGTTTGAATACCAGTTTTGTGGTGGTGACGCACGACCTAGAATTAGCCGATAAGCTGGGTAAAATTGCTTACCTTGATGATGGGAAATTGGCAATTAAAGAGGCCAGCCATGTTGCTTAGTGCCTATTTAAGTAAACGTTTTAGAGCAAGCTCCGGCAGCAGCGATGAAAAAAATGGCTTTGTTAGTTTTATTGCCAAAGCGTCAACCATTGGTATTTTACTCGGCGTTGCAGTGTTAATTGTTGCTTTGTCGGTGATCAATGGCTTTGAACAACAACTAGTACATCGCTTATTAAGCGTTGTGCCACAAGTTGAATATGTTGCGCCTAATCGTCCAATTGATAACTGGCCGGATAAAGTTCAAAAGCTCTCAGAGCAACGTGGCGTAACCGGTGCAGCACCTTTTATTAGTGTCAATGGCATGGCGCAATATAAAAGTGAACTAAAAGCGGTTGAAGTGCGAGGGGTTGATCCTGCTCTAGAAAGTGACGTATCGGCGGTTAATCAGTTTACCCATGGCAAGTTGGTCAGCCAAATAAGCGAAGACGAAATTATTTTAGGCCAACAAATTGTTAAACAATTAGGTGTTAAGCAAGGGGAGTTAATTACCTTATTGATCCCGCAAGTTAACGAGATAAGTACTGAGATTTTAGCACCCAAAAGGGTCACTTTAACCCTTGCGGGTATTATTGAAATGGGGGGCCCTATTGATAGTTCTGCTGCCTTCATCCATCTCAGTAAGGCGCAATCAGTACTTGGTTATGAGCCACTGCAAGTAACAGGGCTTCGCTTAGCAGTAACCGATGTTTTTCAAGCACACCAAATTGCGCTACGGGTTGGCCAAACAATTGATGATTATGTTTATATCTCTAGCTGGTTTAGAACCCAAGGTAGCTTATACCAAGATATACAAATGGTCAGAACCATTGTTTATATTGTGGTGTTTTTAATCATTGCGGTGGCAAGTTTTAATATTGTTTCGTCATTAGTGATGGAAGTACGTGAAAAACAGGCCAACATAGCGATATTAAAAACCATGGGCGCTAAAGACAGTACGATATTAGCGACCTTTATTTTACAAGGACTTAGCCAAGCATTTATTGGCGTGGTACTGGGCTCATTTATAGGTGTGATACTGGCGCTGAACATCAGTGAGCTTTTTACCCTACTGAGTCAGTTGTTAGGCTCAAACCCGCTGGAAGGGGTGTATTTTATTGAGTTTTTACCCAGTAAGCTGGTATGGCAAGATATTGTGATCACTGTTATTGTAACTTTTGTGTTGGCAGTATTAGCCACTATTTACCCTGCATGGCAGGCAACAAGAGTGGATCCAGCCAAGGTATTAGGCAACTAAGGGGAATTTATGTTTAGTTATCAAGTAGTAATAGATTATTGGTTTGATGAACTCGGTCCATCTGGTTGGTATAAAAAATCTGATGCTACAGATATTAAGATACGAGATACATTTAGTGATCTGTTGATAGCTATTACAAAAGGCGAGTATGCGTCTTGGCGAGTGACTGCCTTAGGTGCATTAGCTGAAGTGATTGTGCTTGATCAGTTTTCTCGTAATATTTACCGGGATACCCCTCACGCGTTTAGTCAAGATCCGCAAGCGTTAACATTGGCACAGTTGGCAATCGAAAAAGGCTTTGATCAATTATTACCTGTTGAGCAGCGGGTGTTTTTTTATATGCCGTTTATGCACAGCGAATCGAGCTTTATACACCAACAGGCGATGGTATTATTTAAAGGTTTGAGTAATGAAGATTATGAACTTGCCCATAAAAATATTATCGATCAGTTTGGTCGCTACCCACACCGAAATGCTATTTTAGGGCGTCAGTCCAGCGCCGAGGAAGTTGCGTTTTTAGCTCAACCAGGCTCGCATTTTTAATCAAGCTTAGGTATATGAAATAATTGTTTAATTTCAGCAGCTAAATCAGGCGAGCTAAAATTGTTGTGCTGTTTTATCTGTTCAATATTAATAGCATCAAGGCGTTGCTCACTGGCGATCAGCACAATATTTTTATATTGGTTAAATTCAATCACCACAATATGACTGAATAGACTTCGAAGTGTCGTTAGTAGAGCGATTAATTGTTGTTTATTTTCTGCAGTAAAGTTGATGCAGATCTTACCGTATGTGCTAAGTCGAGCATGACAGTCGCACAAAAATGCCTGTTTTTGTAAAAATGCTGGCTGCGATTTACCACTAAAAACATCAATTATAATCACATCAAATTTGCGGCTACTTTGAGCAACAAATTGTTCAGCGCATTGCGCTACAATATGATTGTTGTCATTGAGGAAAAAATACTGCTTAGCTGCTTTAATTACATTCGGATTAATTTCGACAGTCGTTAATTCAAATCCGGCTTTATTAGTCACTGCTCGTTCAAAACAACCGCTGCCTAAACCTAAATTTAATATCTGTGAGGAGGGTTCGCTACAAAGCAAAAATAGCAGCATAGCTTGATTTACCGGATTACATACTTGCTGCGGTTGTGATTTTTCCATTACACCTTGTAAAGTTAGCTTATCCCCGAGTGTAAGCCAACGATAATCAGCATTTTCAAAAATCTTTAGCGTGTCTTGCTTACTTTGGATTGTTGCTACTAGGTATGCATCGGTAGTAAATGGCGTTAAATCAATCATGCCGTTCCTTCATAATGGGGATGTTGAGCAAAACAAAAAATCAATAGGGTGGCCTTGTTAACTCTGCTAAACTGTATGGCTACTCATAAGCCTGCAATACCTGCTTGGTTGTCTTATCTTACTCTGGAATTTACTTTGACTAATAATGATATTTTACGCCGCCTTCGCTATACCTTTAATTTAGCTGATACTACCATGATTGAAATTTTTGCTGCAGCAGATCATGACGTGACTCAACAACAAGTGATTGGTTGGCTAACCAGAGAAGGGGAAGAGGGTTACGTAGATCCAAGTGATACTGAGTTTGCCATTTTTCTAAATGGTTTTATTAATACAAAGCGCGGTAAGCGCGACGGTGAGCAACCAGCGCCAGAAAGTAAATTAAATAATAATATTATTTTAATGAAATTACGTATCGCATTAAATATGAAAACGGAAGACGTGATCGATGTCTTTGCCTTAACTGATTTTAGTTTGAGTAAGCATGAGTTAAGTGCATTTTCTCGTAAAGCCGATAACAAGCATTATCGTGTATGTAATGACCAAATATTACGTAACTTTTTAACTGGTTTACAGCTACAACTTCGTCCAGAGGCAAGCGGCGAATAATTTACGTGTTCATATCCGTATTTATATCGTACGGGTATGATTTTTAACCCCACTTTAAGCATCGGTGTTTTAAGCAGCCCTCTGCGTTAGTATTTAAATCTTTATTTATTCACATTTCATAAATTTATATTCTTTTTTAATGAGCGTTAATTGTTGCTCTTGCGTATGAACTCAAAAATAATTCACGTTATCGAACGTTAAATATATAGGTTTATCATGTTACAGTGTTAAAAATATTACAATTTTTAAGGCTCTTAACTAGATGACCCATAAACTTGATCACGTCTATTTTAACATCTGAGACAAGCATAACTTTTAACACGGAAGAATAATTATGAATTATATCCATGATACCATTGCACATTTAAAACAAACTAGCCCAGCACAATGCGAATTTTATCAAGCCGTTGAAGAAGTGCTTGAATCACTTGAACCTATTCTTGAAAACTCAGCCGACTATCAAAAGAATGCGATTATTCAACGTCTAGTTGAACCTGAACGTCAAATTATGTTTAGAGTCCCTTGGGTTGATGATGACGGTAACATTCATGTCAATAAAGGCTATCGAATTGAATTTAACTCAAGCTTAGGTCCATACAAAGGTGGTTTACGTTTCCATCCAAGTGTAAATGCCAGCATCATAAAATTTTTAGGGTTTGAGCAAATTTTTAAAAATGCGTTAACTGGCTTACCGATTGGTGGTGGTAAAGGCGGCGCAAACTTTGATCCTAAGGGCCGCTCTGACAG
This sequence comes from Pseudoalteromonas sp. SG44-1, assembly GCF_014164315.1. Taxonomy (NCBI): domain Bacteria; kingdom Pseudomonadati; phylum Pseudomonadota; class Gammaproteobacteria; order Alteromonadales; family Pseudoalteromonadaceae; genus Pseudoalteromonas; species Pseudoalteromonas sp. SG44-1. The sequence continues at coordinate 105,929 of NZ_JACJEW010000002.1, read as the reverse complement.
CGAAATAATGCGTTTTTGCCAATCATTTATCAATGAGTTGTATCGTCATATCGGCCCAACCACCGATGTGCCTGCGGGTGATATTGGCGTTGGGGCACGCGAAATAGGCTATATGTTTGGTCAATATAAACGGTTGACCGGACGTTACGACGGTGCGTTTACCGGCAAAAGTTTATTGTGGGGTGGATCATTGGCTCGAAAAGAAGCGACAGGATATGGCGCTGTTTATTTTGCCAATTACATGTTGCAAGACAATGATGACTCACTTAAAGGTAAGCGCTGTTTAGTTTCTGGTGCCGGGAACGTGGCAATTTACGCGATGGAAAAACTTTATCAATTAGAGGCAACACCTATCACTTGCAGTGATTCAAGCGGTACGCTGTATCATGAATCAGGTATTGATGTTGCACTTGTTAAAAAGCTTAAAGAAGGTGCGCGTGAAAGTTTAGCTGTCTATTTAGAAACCCACAGCGATGCGAAGTATATTGCTTGTGCAGATTACCCAAGTGATGGACATGCGGTATGGCGTTTTGTTGCTGATGCCGCTTTTCCCTGTGCGACGCAAAATGAGTTAACTGAAGCTGATGCGCGAACGTTAATAAACAATGGTTGTATATTAGTTTGTGAAGGCGCAAATATGCCAAGTACTAAAGAAGCGGTCGATGTGTTGCTTGCTGCTGAAATAGCCTATGGCCCTGGCAAAGCAGCTAATGCGGGTGGTGTTGCGACGAGTCAATTAGAAATGGCGCAAAATGCCAGTATGCAAATGTGGACGTTCGAAGAGGTCGATACTAAGCTGCAACAAATAATGAAAAATATCTTTGATACTGCAAGTAATACAGCCGCTGAATTTGATCAACCTGGTAATTTAGTGTTAGGTGCTAATATTGCTGCTTTTCGTCGTGTAGCAGATGCTATGATTGAGCAAGGTGTTGTTTAACATACGATAGTTTTACTATGCATAAGCCCACTATATTGGTGGGTTTTTTATTGACGTATATTTGTTCATACCGCGATTATTATCCCGTTTATCTAACCAATCAGTGATTGAACGAGTTAAACAGGTGTTGGTCTCAAAATTATTTGCAGCAGGTAACTGCTCACGTATTGTATATTTATCAAATAATAAAGAGCATCAACACTATGTCTGATCATAAAACCTATCAGCTATCGACCCTCAAGCCCGCAATTTTAATAACTACATTGTTTATTTCAACAAGCACCTTGGCCGCTGAGCTAAATTATCAAGATCAAACCAAGCTTCATGATATTGCCGCTGATGTTTCAGCAACACGTATTGGCAGTGATATTCAAACACTTGTTGATTTTGGCACTCGTCATACGTTATCAGAAACGAAATCAAACACCCGAGGAATTGGTGCAGCTCGGCGTTGGATCAAGGCTGAGTTTGAGAAAATTTCTCAGCAATGCGGTGGCTGTTTAGAAGTAATAGAAGTTAAAGATACCATTTCTGGCGAAAAGCGTATTCCAAATCCTGTTGAAGTGGTGAATATTATTGCTATTCAACGCGGTACTGATCAGCCAAACCGGATGGTGATGATGTCGGGCGATATTGATTCACGGGTCAGCGATGTAATGGATTTTACCAGCGACGCACCAGGGGCGAATGATAATGCATCGGGTGTTGCTGGGGTGATTGAATCAGCTCGCGTGTTATCTAAATATAAATTTAATGGCTCAATTGTTTATGCCGCGCTTTCAGGCGAAGAGCAAGGACTTTTTGGTGGTAAAATTTTAGCCGACTATGCACAAAAGCAAGGCTGGCAAGTACACGGTGTACTCAATAATGACATGATTGGTAATATTACTGGTATTAATGGCGTTACTGATAACACGACTGCACGTATTTTCTCTGAAGGTACGCGGGTTATCGAAACCAAAGAGCAAGCGCATAAACGCCGTTTTACCGGTGGCGAGGTCGATTCAGCTAGTCGTAATTTAGCCCGTTATATCGATACCATTGCCGATCGCTATATTCCCAATCTTGACACATTGCTAGTTTATCGACTCGATCGCTTTGGTCGAGGAGGGCATCATCGCCCGTTTAACGACATGGGTTATGCTGCTGTAAGAGTAATGGAAACGAACGAAAATTATAACCATCAACATCAAGACTTACGCACTGAGGATGGTATTGTTTATGGTGATACCATTGATGGCGTTGATTTTGATTATACCGCAAAATTAACAGCGCTTAATGCGGTAAGTTTAGCGTCAATGGCATGGGCACCTGCACCACCTAATAACGTTGAAATATCAGGTGCTGTGCAACCTAGTACGACCTTAAAATGGCAAAAAAATAATGATAAAACGACCACGGGGTACAGACTCTATTGGCGTTATACCAGTGAACCACAATGGCAATTTAGCCGCTATGTGGGTGATGTAAGTGAAGCGACTCTTAAAAATGTAGTCATTGATAATTATTATTTTGGGGTTGCTGCGGTTAATAAAGACGGTATTGAATCACCGGTGGTTTTCCCTGGCGATGTAGGTGCGTTTGAGCAAACACTAAAGTAATGTGTAGCGTCTGATATTCAAGCGTAATATAGTTGCGCTTGAATATCAGGCAAGACAATTTAGTAGCGGACTTCGCAATTGAACAGCAATAGTTGTATTTTATGTTGACCTTAGTTTATGAAAGTACACTTTTCATACAATAATTTCAGTGAATACTTGAAGTTAATGGCTTTTTCGTATTATGGTGGAGTTAAATGTGAATTAGTTGACAGTGTATGAACCTATTTTTGCTGATTGCAGGCAGCTTGAGTGCTTTAGCCGCACTCGCTCACCTTGGTTGTATTGTTTTTGGTGCGCCGTGGTATCGCTTTTTCGGTGCTGGTGAGTACATGGCAATGCTCGCAGAGCAGGGCAAGTTGACGCCTTCGCTGATCACTTTCTTCATCGCTTTTGTATTAAGCGTTTGGTCGTTATATGCTTTTTCTGCCGCGGGTTTGTTCAAACAGCTACCTTTCATACGCTTTGTGTTAGTTGTGGTAACTGCGATTTATTTGTTTCGCGGTATTGCAGGATTATATTTAATGACTAATCCGCTAGGACGCAGTGAGATGTTTTGGCTTTGCAGCTCGATCATTTGTTTACTGATTGGCGGCTTTCATTTTATAGGATTAAAACAACAATGGCTGGTTTTATCAGTTAAATATTAGCAAGGAAGGAAGCAATGTCTTTATTTGTATCGACGGATTTTAACCCCCCAGAAGCGCTGCAAACAACTGCGTTTTATTTTACCCCATTAAATGAGCAGGTAGTCGAGCTTGATTTTACTGCTGTAATGTTAAGTGTGCCGCAGCTAAAAGGTATATTCGCCACCAAGCCTGATTGGCCAAAAGCCGATATGACCCTTGAAGAGAATCGTCAAAGCTTAGCTCAACATGCCGCAGAGTTTAACGAAAAAAAAGCATTTGCTTATGCGATATTAAACCCGAAAAAAACACGCTGCCTAGGCTCAGTGTATATCGATCCTGGGGTAAACAATGAATTCGATAGTGAGATTACTTTTTGGCTACGTAATGATAGTCAGGAATTAAATAATACCTTACGGTTATGTATCTTACATTGGCTCGCTGAGCATTGGCCATTTGAACGAGTACGATTAATTTCAACTAAGTATCAGGCAAGCTTTAGTTTGTAATATCAAAAGATTATAACGCAATACAGGTCATACTCATTAGCGGATGTGTTATGTTAGCTGGCTGATAACGTACTGCGGTTTGTTATCTGTGTCAGTGCTGTTAATCCGGGTAGAGCATTTGCCGAAATTACATTATCAAAGCTGTTGTTATTTATGTGTTATCAGCTGTTGTATTTAAATCAGGCATAAGGTTAAGTCTGTTATGGATCGCGTGATGAACAAACGAAAGCTTAGTGCGTACCGCCTGTGTTAAAACAAATGGATAAGCATCAGCTAAGCCCATGCTGCGATTTAACGAATTTAAAATAATCGAAAATTCCATCCAGCTATCCAACATTACTGAGATTGATGTTTGGCTATTAAAGTAATACGAGTTTTGCGGTAGCCTTAACTCATCAGTGTCCTCAACTTCAAATTCATTACCGAGTGTAGAACCGGTAATAGAGAAATTTTTTGCTGTCTCTAAAGTATCAATAATATGCATGTAGTGCGCCCAAGTTTCTGCCCAGTCTTCAAAAGGGTGCATGGTGGCGTATTCACTAATATAGTTTTCATGCCAATTAGCAGGAGCGCCATTTTTATAATGGGCATCAATCGCTTGTTGGTAATCTAAAGAATCATCGCCAAAATATTGTTTACATAAAGCATGTTTTTGCGGTGAATTTGCAATTAACTGGTCAAAATAATAATGCCCTAACTCATGACGAAAATGACCAAGCAAAGTGCGATAGCGCTCACCCATAGCATGCTTTGTTTGTGATCGAGCGACATCATCAGCTTCAGCCAAATTAATTGTAATATGGCCGCAGTTATGGCCAGTAAAAACATTTTCTTGACCTGCTAATTTAGTCACGAAATGGTCATTAACACTGCGGTCGGTTATAAAATCAAAACTAAGGCCACATTCGGCATCTTGGCTGAGGTTATTTAATGGTAAAGAAAGCGCTTTAAGCGTATACAATGCCCGGCGTTTTGCTGTTTCCATTTTGGTCCAAAGTGGAATGTGTTGATTAATACTTAGATCTGGGATTGTTTCATTAAACCGACATGCGAAACACAGCACTTCTTCTGTGTCTGGCGCTGGTACAAAACTGTCGATATCAACCATGCCATTGCATGCCTTATAGTGTGCATTGTTATCACATTTTTGATAGGGCACATCAGGGGCTGACGCTTTGTAATATAAGCCCGTTGTGTCATTAAATTCGTAGGGTTCTACAAGGTTAAAATTGTCATCAATACCAACAGTTTTGCCACAGGCAAGGCAGTGACTACTTTCAAAAAACAATATTTGATTATCTTTGCAGTTACATTTAAACGTTTTCATATTTTTTACCGTATCCGTTGATAAATACAATGACAAATTATTCAGTGAACAGACTTACATAAGCTATATTGCTAACAAATTATAAAGTTAGCAAATTATAAAATTAATAAGCCTGAGATTACTTGCCGTTAAATTCGTTGCAATAAATCTGATTTTTTCTCATTAAACTCAGCATCAGTGAGTGCGCCTAAATCACGTAATTGTGCTAATTTTTCAATAATGTCGAGGGTTTCATTCACTGAGTATTGCGAAGCATTAATAGCTGTCGACTCGCTACTCATCATTTTATCATTTGAGCCTGTCTCAGGGGGGGATTGCTGTTGTTTTGCAAAGTCTGTTGATTGGGCAAAGTTGGTATTGTGACTTGAATGTGTCTGAGTGAAGCTATCATCAGCAATCACTGGCAAACTATTTACGCTAATGTTTCCCCACTGGCTACTAAAGGTAAGCGATATATCGTTGCCTTGTTGCTGGCTTACCCCCCCGATCTGGTGATCGAGTGTATCATAGACTGTGACCTGACCATTTTTTTCAATGGCTAAGCGATTAGGGAAGACAGCATATCGGGTGTTGTTTTGTGAACCGGTACTCGATGGATTACCTAAATTAACTGGCCACCACTGGTTGCTTCCTAAAGTACCTGCAGGAATGACGGGGAAAACTTGGTTGTTTGCTAAAATAGTGGCAAGTTCGTTACATAAGTTATCAACGGTGTTTTTCAAGCCATTATTGAACATGTCTCCTACCATTGTCATTCCACCGCGCATCCATTGACCTGAGCCGCCAAGTTCTGGGCAATTAAACTGCGCCATTGAACCGCCGCCATTATTTACTGCAACTAACATATGTACTACTGCCCCATAACTTAAACCATAACGGGCAGATATCCCTTTAACCAAGTTGTCACCAATGTTTGTTAATGTTTGCATAAATAGCGTCCTTAATATGAAGATAGGCGGGATGTGTATTACGTCATGATCTAACTGTGAACAATCTACCTTAAGCATTGATGCTAATCATAAATTAGCAAAATAAAATGCCAACATTGCTTGTTTAAAGACACTAAGCTTGCTAGTTTGGCTTTCAGGGCGATTAAAAATCAAACTACTATAACACTGTTAAGAAGCTTAATCGTGGTTTTATTGTGAACTATTTTTTAAGTTCGTTTTAGCGAAGCATTTAACTGGTGTTGTGATTAATTGGGACTTTTTTCTATTTAATCGCTAGAAAAAACAGGCATGCTTTATTGGTGAATTACATAAAATAATAAGCGCTGTGTGATTTTTAATACCTAGCTTTGTGCTAATTTGGTGCGGATGTCGCACCAAATAATTCTTCACAGCGCTCGCTCTTTGATTCTAAACAGTCAATAGTGACCAATATATAGGCTAACAGCCTAATTTTATTATGTAATCTATATGGAATGTATATTGCTTAAATAGCAGGCAGGTAGTAGTAAGTTATACTTAAATGGCTATACAAAAAATTAAAGAGGGATTAATCGATGACAATTACTGTTGGTATAGCGCACCATACTCAATACAAGTACGACCGCCCAGTAAATATGGGGCCGCATATTTTCCGCTTACGTCCAGCACCGCATAGCCGAACTAAAATTAAAAGCTATTCATTAAAAATAGTGCCGGAAGATCATTACATCAATTGGCAGCAAGACCCTTTTGGTAATTATCAGGCAAGAGTGGTATTTAATAGCCCCACAACTGAGTTTAGTTTTACTGTTGATTTAGTGGCTGAAATGACGGTAATTAATCCGTTTGATTTCTTTTTAGAAGAATATGCTGAAGAGTTTCCATTTGAATACGATAAAGTCGCAAAGGCTGAGCTTAATCCCTATTTAAAAAAACGTAAGGCGAGTCCTAAGTTTTTAGAATTGATTGATTCGTTACGTCCGGAAAAACCAATCAGAAGTGTTGATTTTTTAGTTGCGGTCAATCAGTCAATTTATAATCTTGTTGGCTACGGCATTCGTTTAGAGCCTGGAGTTCAAACGGCGAACGAAACCATCACAAAAAAAACCGGTTCATGTCGAGATTCTGCGTGGTTGTTAGTACAACTGTTTCGTCATTTAGGTTTGGCTGCTCGTTTTGTATCTGGTTATTTAATCCAACTTACATCAGATCAAAAATCACTTGATGGCCCAAGTGGTCCTGATGAAGATTTTACTGATTTACACGCATGGACGGAAGTATATATTCCAGGCGCAGGTTGGATCGGGCTTGATCCTACCTCCGGCTTATTTGCTGGGGAAGGCCATATTCCGCTTGCGTGCACTCCTGAACCTAGCTCAGCAGCACCTGTCTCTGGTGGCATAGATAAGTGCGAATCAGAATTTAGTTTTTATAACAAAGTAACGCGCGTACATGAAGACCCTCGCGTTACAAAGCCGTATTCAGAAACACAATGGGCTGCAATAAACCGCTTGGGTCAGCAAGTTGATGATGTATATGTTAAGGAAGGTGTTCATTTAACAATGGGCGGTGAGCCGACGTTTATTTCTATTGATGATATGGAACATCCCCAATGGAACACAGAAGCCGACGGTAAAGAAAAACGAGTGTTAGCACAAAGCTTATTTATTGCGATGAACAAAGCATATACCAAAGGTGGCTTTACACATTATGGGCAAGGTAAATGGTATCCGGGAGAGTCACTGCCTCGCTGGCAATATGCATGTTATTGGCGAAAAGACGGTGAAGCTTTGTGGCAAGATGCCAGTTTATTAGCTGATCCGAATAAAGATTATAAATTAGACCACACAGATACCAAGCGTTTTACAGAACAGCTATGTGCAGAAATAGGCCTTGAAACCAAGGCTATCACTACAGCCTATGAAGATATTTTATATCATTTATGGCAAGAGGCATCGTTACCCAAAGAGGTGGGGCCTAAACAGCCTGAACTTCTTAGTGCAATGAGCCGTAAAGGCTTTTTAGCTAAAATGGAACAAGGTATTGAAAAGCCTGTTGGTTATGCATTGCCGCTGCAGTTTAATCAAGCGAAACATTGCTGGCAGTCATGCAAATGGGAATTTAAACGCGAATACTGTTTTTTATTACCAGGTGAATCACCCCTTGGTTATAGATTACCGCTTGATAGCCTTGAGTGGACAAGCAACATTATTGAGCGAGATCCGTTTGATATTCCAGATAACTTTACAAAAGCTAAAAAACTGCAAAAAGGCTTTATTGGTCAACAGATGATCAAAACCGCAATGGCATTGGAAGTAAGAGAAGGGCGGTTGTACATCTTTATGCCCCCAACGAGCCATTTTGAACATTATATGTCGCTATTAAATGCGATTGAAAGCACCGCAAAAACCCTGCGAATCCCGGTTGTTATTGAAGGCTATAGCCCGCCTAAAGATAGTCGTGTAGAAAAATACGCCGTGACACCTGATCCAGGTGTCATTGAAGTGAACATCCACCCATCTTCGTCATGGCAGCAATTGGTAGATAGAACAACGACACTTTACGATCTAGCCAAACAAGCACGTTTAGGAACAGATAAGTTTATGGCGGACGGTCGTCATACCGGCACCGGGGGGGGGAATCATGTCACTTTAGGTGGTGAAACGCCGCAGCAAAGCCCGTTCTTACGACGCCCAGATATTTTAAGAAGTTTTATTACTTATTGGCAGCACCATCCTGGATTATCTTATTTATTTTCAGGTTTATTTATCGGCCCTACAAGCCAAGCACCTCGTGTGGATGAAGCTCGTGATGAGTTGCTCTATGAGCTTGAAATCGCATTTTCACACATGCCTGAAGGGGAAGTGCCTGAGCCATGGCTCGTTGATCGTTTGTTACGCAACTTACTTGTTGATTTAACAGGTAATACACACAGGGCGGAGTTTTGTATTGATAAGCTATATTCACCCGATTCAGCAACAGGACGACTAGGTATTGTCGAGTTTAGGGGGTTTGAAATGCCACCTCACTCACAAATGAGCTTAGTGCAAATGTTGTTATTACGGACTTTATTAGCTTGGTTTTGGAAAAAGCCTTATCACAAACCGTTGATCCGTTGGGGCACCGAATTACATGATAAATTTTTATTACCTCAGTATGTTGAAAATGATTTAGCTGAGGTTGTTAGAGATCTGCAGCAAGCTGGTTTTGCATTCCAAGTAAGTTGGCTAAACCCATTTTTTGAGTTTAGGTTCCCTGTTTGCGGCACCCGAGAACTCGATGATGTGACGTTAGAGCTTAGAACCGCGATTGAACCTTGGCATGTACTGGGTGAAGAAGCCAGTGCATCTGGTACTGCTCGGTATGTTGATTCGTCATTAGAGCGCGTGCAAATCAAAGTAATTGGCACAATGAGTGACCGCTATATCGTTACGTGTAATGGCCGACGCGTGCCGCTTAAAATTGTTAAAGGCAAAGCGAAAGATGAAATGGTTGCTGGGATCCGTTACCGTGCATGGCAGCCACCAACAGCGCTGCATCCTACAATTGGTGTACATGCACCGTTAGTATTTGATCTGATCGATACCTGGGAAGGCCGCTCAATGGGTGGTTTTGTCTACCATGTTAGTCATGCTGGTGGGCGAAATCCAGAAACATTACCCGTTAATGCATTTGAAGCTGAAGGGCGAAGGGTTGCACGATTTTGGGAGCATGGTCACACACCATCATTATTAGCATCTGATCAGCCTAGTTGGAGCCCATCGGCTGCGACACGAAGCTTTGAATCAGCACAATCAGTGAGTGAATTTGTTGTTCCCGATGAAGAAAATACTAATTCAGATTACCCTAATACGCTCGATTTAAGGAGACAACCTAAGTTCAAATAAATGATATTTTTGGGTTGCTAATTGTATGACTCCACTTTGACATTACGCAAAGTAGAGTCATTATTTAACAGACGCTTTTGTTAATACAATTACCAACAAATTGAACTAGAATGATAGTTTACTTTTTATAGCGGAGCGCTTTTAGCTTGTACATTAATAATAATACGATGCCAGAGCTGCCTAATTGGTTGTCTTTATACCTTGATAAACGCCACGGTCATGATGAATTGGCGGATCACAGTGGCTTAAACCCTGAGCATTGGGATACTTTATTTAATCGTTTAGCAAGTTTAACCGCTGAAGATGTAAGTAGTCGTGCCATTGAAATTACGCAACTTTTGCAAAATGGCAATATTAAAAGTGAGAGTAATCAACAGTGGCACTTCGATCCACTGCCTTTTATGTTTTCTCGAGCAGATTGGAATACGTTAGAGCAAGGCATAAAACAGCGAACTTTATTACTTAATAAGATCCAACAAGATGTTTATTCTGAGCAAAAGCTACTTTTGAGTGGGAAAATATCACCGCAGCAGCTGTACCAAGATAGTCATTACTTACGTGAAGGATTTAGCTTACCAAGTGATGAGCTAAAACTGTTTTTTACAGCGGTTGATGTGTATCGCGCACCATCGGGTGAATTTAAAGTCTTAGCTGATCATTGCCAATGTCCGTTAGGTCTAGGGCTATTGCTTAAAAACCGCATTATAGCTAGGCGCGTTATGGCTGAAGAGTTTGCTGAATGCAACGTGCAACAAATTAAAGAGTTTTTAAATTTGTTTCAAGAAGGCATTAACGAGTTTATTCATTATATGGATGATCCTCGTATTGTTATTTTAACTCAAGGGATCGATGATCCAAATTATAACGAGCATGCGTTTCTATCTACTTACTTTGGCTATACTTTAGTGCAAAGCGCTGATTTAACAGTGCGTAATGGCGAAGTGTGTTTAAAGTCATTACAAGGGTTGGGGAAAATCAATGTGATTTTACGTTGGATCCCAGATCAAAGTATCGATTCACTTGAACAAACACAATACTCGTTACATGGTATTCCAGGCTTATTACAAGCTGTACGTGAGGGCTCAGTAAAAGTATTAAATCCTTTTGGTAGCGGGGTACTCTCATCACCAGCAATACAATGTAATTTAGCCCAGCTATCAGAGCAACTTTTACAACAACCATTATTACTAGATTGCCCTAAGTACCACAGCATTGAAGATGTTAAATCATCGGATTGGTCACAGTTAGTGTTTGGTAGTTATAAAGATCCTAAACTAACACTTGATGGCCATTTAGACGCGGATAAAATTAAACAACTTATAACTAAGCAACCTAGCGATTATTATTTTCAAGATAAACCCGCATTTAGTAGCGCACCATTTTGGGATGACGGTAAGTTAATTGCAAAACCTGTGGTATTTAGGTGTTATGTATTAACCACAGAAAATGGCATCGAAGTGCTGCCATCGGCACTGTGTTTCTCTTATCAAAATAGTGCTAACGCTAAGGGCGCTGGTTGGCTCAAAGATACTTGGATAAATACCAGTAAAGATATTGATTTAACTGAGCAAAGTGTACCAACACCAATTAAAAAAAGAATGGATGTAAGCTTACTTGAAGGGGTTATATCAAGTCGTACTGCAGAACATTTATTTTGGCTCGGTCGTTATTTAGAGCGCTGTGAAAATACCATAAGAATATTACGTATCTTTATTGATCGTTACACTGAGTTGGCTATTTATCCAGATTTAATACGCCGCAGTACTGTTGCTCGTTTGTTGGCTGCTATCAGCGCTCAGCATATTGTCTACCCTTATGTAGAGCAAGCTATCAAGCTTGAAGAATTTGATAGCGCAGTGTCTAAGCAAACAGCGTTTGCTTTACTCGCTGATGAGCTACGCGCGGGTAGTATAATAAATACGTTACATTATTTAGCGAATGCATCAGTACAGATCCAAGAATTATTGTCCCATGATAGTCGTCGTATTATTGATGAAATCAATGAACAAGTTAAAGTGCTAAAGCATATCAATATCAATATTTCATCACGTGCGATGCAAAGTATTTTAGATAAAGTGATTGGTTTGATCATGGCCTTTAATGGCTCGTTAGTGGATTGTATGCCAAACAGCAATGGCTGGTTTTTACTTGAGATGGGTCGCAGGATTGAGCGCAGCTTACAAATCACCTCATTAACAGGGGCTTTATTAACGCAAGAACTCGAGCAAGCTGAAGAGCTTGGTTTACTCGAAGCGGTTTTGAGTAGTCAAGTTAGCTTAGTGACCCATAAACGTCGCTATAGAATGTATCAAAGTATAGGTACTGGGCTTGAGCTATTATTACTTGATGCAGAATACCCTCGCTCATTACTTTTTCAGTTAGAGCAAATAAACCAGTTATGCAAGCATTTACCGACTAAACGCAGACAGGGAGTGATAGCAGCACATGAAAAAGCAATTTTACTTTCTAAAACGAGTTGCTATGTCACAGAAAAAGACTACCTGCAAAGGACGGACGCTGGAGTTCGTAAACAGTTAATCGAGTTTAACCATAATATTCGCCTGAACTTAAATACCTTTTGTGATGTATTATTATTGCAGTATTTTTCTCATACACAAACGGCGAATAAATTGAATTGGACTAATATTGAGCAAGCTCAATCGTGAAATATAAAATAAAGCATTCCACAACTTACAGTTATGCCGATTTTGTTAGCTTGTGTCAAAACCAAGCACGGTTAACACCAAAAACAAATCGTGCCCAGATATGCCACAGTAGTCGCATAGATATTGAGCCGCCGGCAAATTATCTACAAGAATTTACGGATTATTTTGATAATAAAGTGACCGCGTTTGAAATAGCCACTCAGCATAAAAAACTGAAAGTGACTATGACCAGTGAAGTGGAACTTTTATTAAGTGCAAATATTAACCTCGTCGACACTGATATGCCTTGGCAAGAGGCTCGCGATATCGTCGCAAAGCCAAATACATATCAGCTGTTAAAAACATCGGAGTTTATTTTGCCATCTCAATATACTCCTTTTGTACAGGGTATAAAGGAATACGCTTTAACGTCGTTTTTAGCTGATATTAGCTTGATTTGCGGCTGTAAAGATCTCATGGCACGGATTTTTCATGAGTTTCAGTATGATCCCGGTTTTACTACGATTAGTACGCCTTTGAGTGTTGTTTTTGCACAAAAAAGGGGCGTTTGCCAAGATTTTGCACATTTTGCGATAGCGTGCTTACGCAGTATTGGTTTAGCAGCACGTTATGTTAGCGGGTATATAGAAACAATGCCTCCCGAGGGGGAAGAAAAGTTAGCTGGTGCAGATGCGACCCATGCATGGTTTTCTGTGTTTGTGCCAAGGTTTGGTTGGGTAGACTTTGATCCAACAAACAATGTTATGCCTAATGAGCAGCATATAACACTTGCTGTTGGCCGTGATTTTTCTGATGTCACTCCTTTGAAAGGCGTTGTTTTTGGTGGCGGTACACAATTGCTTGATGTAGCGGTTGATATGATTCGATTGGAGTGATTAAAACAACTCAATATTAATAATGGATAAGGCGGAAGGATGTATGAAAATTGACTGGAAAGCATATCAAACAAATGGCTTTTTTGATGAATTAATAGACGCACAAGGAAATATTCGAACGCATGGTAAACAGTTAGCACAGTTTTTTTCTAGCTTATCAAAAGAAGAATTAGTTAAAGCCAGAGCTGTTGCCGATCTAGCCATAAAAGAAATGGGCATTACTTTTACAGTTTATAATGAAGGCAATATGATCGATAGAGCGTGGCCGTTTGACATTATTCCGCGCACTATTGGTAAAAAAGAATGGCAAACTGTTGAGGTAGGTTTAAAACAGCGTGTTGAAGCGTTGAATCTGTTTATAAATGATTTATACCATGATCAAAAAATAATAAAAGACGGTATTTTTCCAAAAGGCTTACTCGAAAAATCAGTTAACTTTCGCTCTCAATGTGTTGGAATTACTCCGCCAAATAATATATGGGCGCATATCTGCGGCTCCGATTTAGTGCGCGATGGAAATGGCACTATGTTTGTACTCGAAGATAACTTACGGGTGCCGTCTGGGGTGTCTTATATGCTTGAGAACCGCTCAGTGATGAAACGTGTTTTCCCTGAGTTATTCGAACAAGTGTCGATTTTACCAGTTGATGATTATCCTTCACAACTGTTTGATATGTTGGCAGCAATGTCACCTCGTCCAGACGATAAGCCTGAAGTAGTGGTATTAACACCCGGTGTATTTAACTCCGCCTATTTTGAACATTGTTACCTTGCTCAAGAGATGGGCTGTGAATTAGTAGAGGGGCGTGATTTAGTAGTCGAAAAAGACGACTGTGTCTATATGCGCACAATTACAGGCTTGCAACGCGTTGATGTAATTTATCGACGCATCGACGATTTATTCTTAGATCCCGACGCTTTTTTACCTGAATCACAATTAGGTGTACCCGGTTTAATGCGAGCATGGTCGAAAGGTAATGTGGCGTTAGTCAATGCACCCGGTGCAGGGGTTGCGGATGATAAGGTGGTTTATGCCTATGTACCTGACATCATAAAATATTACTTGGATGAAGAACCCAAGATCGAAAATGTGCCAACCTATAAGTGTTTAGATCCTAAAGAATGTGATTATGTTATTAAAAATATCGATAAACTAGTTGTCAAACCTGCAAACGAGTCGGGTGGCTATGGTTTATTGATTGGTCCTAAATCGACTAAAAAAGAGCAACAAGCAACCATTGCACAAATAAAAGCCGATCCACGGAATTGGGTAGCGCAACCAACTCTTGATTTGTCTACGGTTCCGACCCTTGACGGCACAGAGCCTGATGGACGTCACGTTGACTTGAGACCGTTTATATTATCGTCAGGTAAAGACACACAGATCACTACTGGTGGCCTTACTCGTGTTGCGATGGTGAAAGGTTCATTAGTGGTAAATTCATCTCAAGGCGGTGGTAGTAAAGATACCTGGATTGTTGACGAAGAGGCTAAATAATATGTTATCAAGAGTAGGTGAAACTTTATATTGGGTAGCTCGTTACGTTGAACGTGCAGAAAATGTTGCACGGTTAATTAATGTCAACAACATGCTGATGTTGGATTTACCTAAAGGCGTATGTACAGGCTGGGAGCCATTAATAGATATTATTGGCGCGCGTCAGGCGTATGAAGATAAACACGCTGATTACACAGAGCAAAAAGCGCTGCGTTATTTACTTGTAGGTAGTGATAATGGCTCGTCTATTTTAAATTCTATTATCTATGCAAGAGAGAGCGCTCGGACGATCCGAGACGTAATGCCTCGCGATGTATGGGAAGAAATTAACTCCCTTTATTACTATGTAAAAGATAATCAAAAAGAAGGGCTTGCTAAGCGTGGCCGATTTGCTTATCTAAAGAAAATCATCGAATCAGCCCATCAAATCTTTGGTGCTTTAGATGCGACTATTAACCATGACCATGGTTTTACGTTTATCCGCTTTGGGTCGTTAATAGAACGTGCTGATATGACGTCACGAATATTAGACATTCGTTCAGAGACGTTGATCACCAGCGATGAAGCAAAACCTTATGAAAATATTCAGTGGATCAGCTTATTGCGCTCGCTTAGTGCTTATCAAATGTATCGACAAGAGATGAGCGTACGGGTGCAACGTGCTGATGTATTAGAATTCGTGATGCACAGTGAAGTATTTCCACGGTCAATTTTGTTTTGCTTAATAGAGCTGAAAACGCTGATTTCACCTTTGCCAAATTCTACAGAGATTATAAATTTAATAGATGCAGTGGTAAAACAATTGAAAGCTAAAGATGTAAGAGCGCTTAAAAATGGCCACTTACACAATTATATGGATCAAATTCAAATTGAATTAGCGGGCATTCATAATGCATTAGCGCAAACGTATTTTTTAAAACCGCCAGAATAGGTCTGTTAAGCTATTAATCTTATAATACGCCCAAGGTTTTAAATTACATTGGGCGTTATTAACTAACGTGAGCTTTGGCTAATTATGAAAACGCGTTGTCTTTTAATTGTGCTTGCATTTGTTCGCGCATTTTAAATTTTTGCAGTTTTCCGGTAACCGTCATAGGGTAACTTTCAACAAATTGAATGTGTTTTGGTATTTTAAAATAAGCTAATTTATCTTTTAAGAAGCTGCGAATTTCTTGCTCTGTTAACACGGCATCATCTTTAGGCTGCACCCAAGCACATACTTCTTCGCCGTACTTGTCGTCACTGATGCCAAAAATAGCAGCATCTTGCACGCCAGGGTAAGTGTAAAGTACTTCTTCAATTTCGCGCGGGTAGATATTTTCGCCACCACGAATGATCATATCTTTAATTCTGCCCACTATTGCAACAAAACCTTCCGCATCCATTACACCTAAATCACCAGAGTGTAGCCAGCCTTCTTTATCGATAGTTGCGGCGGTTTTTTCTTCATCATTCCAATAGCAACGCATAATACCCGCACCACGGCTGCATACTTCGCCAGCAAGCCCTATTTTTTGTATATTACCCACTTCGTCAATAATTTTTACTTCTGTATGCGCCAGCGCGCGGCCGACGGTAGTAACTTGTTTTTCAATGGATGAGTCAATCTCCGTGGCATTATTAATGGGACTACATTCCGTTTGACCGTAACCGATAACAACTTCATTCATATGCATCAGCGATTGTACTTTACGCATTACTTGCTCAGGACACGTCGAGCCTGCCATGATACCCGTACGTAAACTGGATAAGTCAAAACGAGCAAAATCTTTTAGTTCCAGTTCAGCAATAAACATAGTCGGTACGCCATGCAGTGCAGTACAGCGTTCTTTTTCAACCACCTCAAGCGTGATTGTTGGATCAAAAGAATCTCCCGGAAATACTGCCGTAGCTCCTTTACTTATACATACTAAATTACCTAATACCATTCCAAAACAGTGATATAACGGCACTGGAATACACAGCTTATCATCTGCAGTTAAGCGCATTGCATTAGCCATAAGAAAACCATTATTTAAAATGTTTTTATGGGAGAGCGTAGCGCCTTTAGGATTGCCTGTTGTGCCGGAGGTAAACTGAATGTTGATATCTTGATCTGGTTGCAAAGTTGCACCAATGGCGTTGAGCTCAACGCGGTGGGCGGCCGTTGGCATTGTCATAACTTGACTAAAACTAAACATGCCTGCGGCAGGCTCATCACCAATGCGAATAATATTTTTTAAATAGGGGAGGTTTTTTGCCTGCAGTTGCCCAGCTTTTGCAGCGGCAAGTTCGGGCAGTAATTCATTAAGCATGCCTAGGTAATTACTGGCTTTGAAACTTGAAGCGGTTATAAGAGTTGAACACTCGACTGAATTTAGTGCAAATTGTAGTTCGTTTGGACGATACGCTGGGTTAATACAGACCATGATTGCGCCAATTTTGGCGGTCGCAAATTGGGTTAAGCACCACTCAAGGTTGTTTGGTGACCAGATACCAACACGATCACCTGGTTTTACACCTAAAGCCAGTAACCCCATTGCCAGCTGGTTGATCTGCTGCTGATATTCTTTATAGCTTAAACGAATGTTTTGATGATGCAGTACTATTGCAGGGTGGTCTGGGTTATTGTCGACAATGGAGTCGAAGTAATCACCTATGGTTTTATTGATCAATGCTGGGCTTTGTGCTCCTTTATAGTAGCTATGCTCTAAGCCTGCTGCATCTTTGACTGTTTTATTCGCATCGGTTGCAGTTGTATTATTGTTACTTATTTGCATGTACGGTCTCCGTGTCAATGTTGTGAGAGTCTACTTAGTTAGAAAAACACAGATTGTCGACAAATGAAAGCGCTATACGACCAATGTAGTAATAAAAATGATAAATATTAGGCAATAAAAAACGCTAGCTGTAGCTACAACAAAAACATTGCAGTACACACTAGCGTAGTATCTGATTATAAATTGAACTTTAATTGAAAATTAAAGTTCTTCGCTGCGGTAGGTTTTTTTCATTAAATGTACATATGCATTTACAAACGCATTTTCTTGGTACTTTTTAAGCCCCGTTTCAGCGAAATCAATAGGAATAGGATTACGTTTTAATTGCTCTTTGATCTCGGTTGTGCTGAATAAATAAACACTCAGCTCAGGGATCAATTGAATTGCAGTTTCCATTTTGAAACCGTTCGCACTACCGGCAAATTTACCTTTAGGCGCACGTTGACGAATAGCAACTGAGTCAATTTGATAGTCCTGCATAAGTTTCGCAAAATCAAATTGGAATTTACGCATTACTTCAGTGTCATTACCATTACCTAAGGTAAAGCGAGTTTGGCGAATATCTCGTATATCAAATACATCGTTATCTTTTGTTAAAATACACAGTAGTACGTCACTACCGGTAATTTCTACACCGCATGTTCTCATTGTCATTCTCTAAATAACTAATTTGGGCAGCATTATATCAATTAAACGCCTTAAAAACAGTGCATTTTAAAAACCGATTTCAATCCCAATGCCGCTGTGGTCGCTTACGCAGATATCTTCATCAATTTGGTTTGGATTTAAGTGTTTATCAAAGCTTAGATAGTGCAACGATTTTATCCGCGATAATGCACAATCAGTATTAAAGTGTCCTGAGGTCAAAATATAATCAAGCACATTGCCACGACCTTGATAGTAATGTGTTGCTGGTTTTACTTTACCATTTGCTGATTCACTGCTTAATGCAAACGAATCAGTTAATCCTACAATGGGTTGTTCAAGCTCTAAACAGGGCTCGCAACGAGTAGGGTGAAATCCTTGGGTCATGAATGACAGCGCAGGGCTGTCAATATTGTCGTTAAAATCCCCCATTACTAATGTTGCACAGTTTTTTTCACGCTGGGTTTTTAGCGCATCATAATAAACAATCGAAGCTTCCAGTGAGCGTGATATTTGCGATTGCATCATGCCAACGGTTTGTTGTAATAGATTTAATAAGGGATCGTCTTGATTATGAATGTTTAAAATATGCGCCATTGAATGCACCCGTTGTGATTTAAAGTGCACCACATAGCAGGTTAAATCACCAAATTCAGGTACATCAAAACTGCATTTAATAGGTGTGCGATTAAATTTAAATTCATTTTGATTATTTAAGTACTCAAGTAGTTCTGGGCAAGGGGTGAGTTCGTGACACGCTTGAAAAGGGATTTTCGCGGCAATCGCCACCACAGGGTTAAATAACACCTGTGGATAGAGATGATCACTGCGTGGACTGGCAACAGTAGCAAAATAGTCATAGCCTTGCTCTTTACACAAAATAGCCAATTCTTTGGGGCTAAACACCTCTTGGAAAGCAACAACCGTTGCTTGACTTTGCTGTAGAAAGTCAGTGATAAATTGCTGTTTTTGCCGCCATTGCGTTGCGTTGTAACGTTCATGTAATTGATAAAAAGAATAAGGTGGCGCCGTAAAATTAAGTAAATTTAAAGTGGCAAAACGGATACGATTAGACGTCGTCATTAGGTTATCCAACAGCTGAAATTAAATTAAGTATGAAATGCGAGGGTTATTTGTCAATTTGTCTGGCTAAATACTTGTATTTAGTGGCTCCAAACGCGACAATAACTGCTTGTGTTTGCTAAGACTCAACAAATACATTAACCAAATACGGTTAAAATTAACAATGCTTATTCGTAAAAGCGTTGTCGAGTTATTCATTTTAATTTAATAAATACATGTGATGCATTGTAGGCGTCACCACTGTAGTAAGGACTTATAATGCCAGTTATTACTCTTCCTGACGGCAGTCAGCGTAGTTTTGAAAACCCTGTAAGTACACTTGATGTAGCCAATGATATCGGCCCAGGCTTAGCAAAAGCCACTATCGCTGGTCGTGTTAATGGCACTCGTGTTGATGCCTGTGATTTAATTTCTGACGATTCTCGCCTTGAAATCATCACCGCAAAAGATGATGACGGCTTAGAAATAATTCGTCACTCATGTGCTCACTTGATTGGTCATGCAGTTAAGCAACTGTTTCCTGATGCAAAAATGGCAATTGGTCCAACGATTGATAATGGTTTTTACTATGATATCGATATGGAACATTCATTAAGTCAAGATGACTTAGAAGCTATTGAAAAGCGCATGTTGCAACTTGCTAAAACAAACTACGACGTGGTTAAGAAAACCGTAAGCTGGCAAGAAGCCCGTGATGCATTTGCAGCGCGCGGCGAAATGTACAAAATTCAAATCCTTGACGAAAACATTGCTAAAGATGACCGTCCAGGATTATATCACCACGAAGAATACATCGATATGTGTCGTGGTCCACATGTACCGAACATGCGTTTTTGCCAACATTTCAAAATAATGAAAGTAGCCGGTGCTTACTGGCGTGGCGATTCAGATAATAAAATGTTGCAGCGTATTTATGGCACTGCATGGGGCGATAAAAAGCAACTTAAAGCCTACTTACAACGTTTAGAAGAAGCCGAAAAACGTGATCACCGTCGTATTGGTAAAGCACTTGATTTATGGCATTGGCAAGAAGAAGCGCCAGGCATGGTGTTTTGGCACAACGATGGGTGGAGCATTTACCGTGAACTTGAAGAGTTTGTGCGTGAAAAGTTACGCGAGTACCAGTACGAAGAAGTAAAAGGTCCAATGATGATGGATCGTTCTTTGTGGGAAAAATCAGGTCACTGGGAAAAGTATTCAGAAGCAATGTTTACCACTGAATCTGAAAAGCGTGAATACGCAATCAAACCAATGAACTGCCCAGGTCACGTACAGATCTTTAATCAAGGTTTAAAATCGTACCGTGATCTTCCACTGCGTATGGCTGAATTTGGTTGTTGTCATCGTAACGAGCCGTCAGGCGCACTTCATGGTCTAATGCGCGTACGTGGCTTTACTCAGGATGATGCCCATATCTTCTGTACTGAAGAGCAAATCATGGACGAAGTATCAGCGTGTATCCAAATGGTTTACGATACGTACGAAACATTCGGCTTTGAAAAAATTGTGGTGAAGCTGTCAACACGCCCTGAACAGCGTATTGGCGAAGATCATATGTGGGACAAAGCAGAGCTTGCATTAGCTGATGCACTGAAAGCAAATAACATCGAATTTGATTATTTACCGGGTGAAGGTGCTTTCTACGGTCCAAAAATTGAATTTACTTTGTACGATTGCTTAGACAGAGCGTGGCAGTGTGGTACAGTGCAACTAGATTTTGCATTACCAGGGCGTTTAGGGGCAACTTATGTTGCTGAAAACAACGAACGTCGTACACCTGTTATGATCCACCGTGCAATATTGGGCTCTATCGAGCGCTTTATCGGTATTCTTACAGAAGAGTACGCGGGTTTATTCCCGACTTGGCTTGCACCAAAGCAAGTAGTGATTATGAATATCACTGATAAACAAGCTGCTTATGTGCAGGAAATTGTACAAAAATTAAATAAACTTGGAATTAGAGCCGCTGCTGACTTGAGAAATGAGAAGATTGGCTTTAAAATCCGTGAACATACATTAAAACGTATCCCCTATTTACTTGTTGTTGGTGATAAAGAAGTTGAACAACAAGAAGTAGCAGTACGTACCCGCACAGGTGAAGACTTGGGCAAATTTAATGTTGATGAATTTGTCGCTAAAATTAGCGAAGAAATTAAAAATCGACTATAAAAACTCTGCGTGTAGGGCATACATTTAATTGCTAACTACACGCTTATTATTTGATATTCTTGGAGGAACGTACTATTAGAGGCGGCAAGAAAGGGCAACAAACAGCCCAAAAAAATCGTATTAACGAAGAAATTACAGCTCAAGAAGTTCGCTTAATTGACATTGAAGGCGAGCAAGCTGGAATTCAGTCATTAAAAGACGCGCAAACTATGGCTGATGCCGCTGGTGTTGATCTAGTAGAGATTAGCCCAAATGCTGAGCCGCCTGTTTGTAGAATCATGGACTACGGTAAGTTCATCTTTGAAAAAAGCAAAGAACTAAAAGAGCAGAAGAAGAAGCAAAAGCAAATCCAGATAAAAGAAATCAAATTCCGTCCTGGCACGGATGAAGGTGATTATCAGGTTAAGCTTCGCAACTTACGTAAGTTCTTAGAAGGTGGCGATAAAGCTAAGATTACCATCCGCTTCCGTGGTCGTGAAATGGCCCACCAAGAAATTGGTATAGAATTATTAAACCGTATCAAAGGCGATTTGGAAGAGCTTGCAGTTGTTGAGTCTTTCCCTAATCGTGTTGAAGGTCGCCAAATGGTTATGATGATGGCGCCTGTTGCTAAAAAGCAATAAACAAGCTAAGATACGCAGCGAATTTAGCTCAGGTCACCAAGTAATATGCAAATATTCACCTGTGCTAACCGGTAATAAAGTAAAACTGCAGCATTTATGTTGGGTTTTCACCGGAATATGGCAGTAAGTTAGGCCTAAAAGTGGAGCTATAGCAATATATCTCACGCCTGCTTACTAATTTTAAAGCAATACATTTGGAGTTATTGCAATGGCTTATAAGCTAAAAAGTCACAGAGGCGCGGCTAAGCGTTTCAAAAAGACTGCTTCTGGCGGTTTCAAGCGTAAACAAGCGCATCTTCGTCACATTCTGACTAAGAAAACTTCTAAGCGTAAGTTACACCTACGTCCTAAGATGATGGTTCATAAGAACGACCATGGTCTAGTTTCACGTATGTTACCATTCGCTTAATAGGGGTTTTTAGAAATGGCAAGAGTTAAACGCGGCGTTGTCGCACGTGCACGTCACAAAAAAGTTTTAAAACAAGCAAAAGGTTACTACGGAGCACGTTCACGTGTTTACCGCGTAGCTTTCCAGGCTGTTACTAAAGCGGGTCAATACGCTTACCGTGACCGTCGTGCGAAGAAACGTACTTTCCGTCAATTATGGATTGCACGTATCAATGCTGCTTCACGTCAAAATGGTCTGTCTTACAGCCGTTTTATCAATGGTCTTAAAAAGACATCTGTAGAAATCGATCGTAAGATCCTTGCAGATATCGCTGTTTATGACCAAGTTGCATTCGCAGCGCTTGTTGCAAAAGCTAAAGAAGGCCTAGCGGCAGCTTAAGCTTTTAAAATAAGTATTAAAAAGGAGCCTATGGCTCCTTTTTTTGTGGCTAAAATAAAGTTTTCACCAACAGTTATTTGCGGTAAGGCTCGTGAAAAGCGAGATAGTCGGTAGTGATCCCAACCGCGCTAACGCTATATAATAATTACAAATAAATGAGGTAATTAACTATTTTGAATTGGCAATCCTTAGTTGATAACCGTCAACGCTTTTTCTGGGTATTACAGATTGCGGGTTGGGTCGGTTATGCACTTGTTAACTACATTGGCTCTAAAGTCTTTGAGATGCGCGATATTTATGTATTTGTGATCGTACTCAATGCTTACGCCGGCTGTTTAATGACTGTGCCATTGCGTTATATGTATCGCAAAGCCTGGAATGCATCTCCTTGGGTTTTAATGTTAGTAGTGTTTGGCGCTTCGTACATTACAGGGACTTTATGGGCGGTAATACAAAAGTTCAATTTATGGGAAATTTATCGCCATGGCTATCGTCCTACAGAGTGGTTTTACTATCTACAACAAGGCTTAGATTCGGTTTATATTATTCTTTGTTGGAGTGGTTTGTACTTTGGCATTAAATATTATCAACTACTGCAAAGTGAGCGCCAAAAAGCTCTAAAAGCTACTACGATGGCGCATGAAGCACAACTGAAGATGCTACGTTATCAATTAAATCCTCATTTTTTGTTTAATACTCTTAATGCTATATCTACATTGATTTTGGTAAAAGAGAATAAAGATGCTAATTTAATGGTGTCGAAATTGAGCGACTTTTTACGTTATACACTCAATACCGATCCGATAAAGAAAGTCCCACTTGAACAAGAGTTGCATGCACTGATGCTTTATCTTGAAATAGAGCGAGTACGCTTTGATGAACGGTTGCAAGTGAATGTGCAAATCAGTGATGAAGCAAAAAATGCATTAGTGCCGAGTTTAATATTGCAACCGATCATCGAAAATGCGATTAAATATGCGATAGCTCATCTGATCGAAGGTGGGGTGATTGATATTAAAGCACAAGTTTTTGCTAATGAACTATTACTGGAAGTAGGCGATAATGGCCCTGGTACTGAATTACTTAATGGCCAATTAGTTAATTCACAAGGGGTAGGGGTGGCAAATACGAAAGACCGCCTGAAAACTTTGTATGAAAATAACTATTCGTTTGTGTTATCACATAATACGCCAAGTGGATTGAAAGTGAATCTGCGCGTTCCGTTTGAGAAGGCTGTGAAGAAATGAGCAAGATTAAGACCCTGATTGTCGATGATGAACCATTAGCCCGTAGAGGCTTAGCTGTAAGGCTAGAGGAGTTTGATGATATCGAAGTCATTAAATTATGTAGCTCTGGCCAAGAGGCAATCGATGCATGCCAAGCAGGGAAAATAGATTTAGTTTTTTTAGATATTCAAATGCCTGGAATGAATGGATTTGAGGTTGCCAGAGCACTCAGTGAAAGTGTCAGAGCGTTACCAGCTATTGTATTCGTAACCGCATTTGATCAGTTCGCAGTCAAAGCATTTGAGATCCATGCTTTAGATTATATCCTTAAACCAGTCGACGACAACAGACTAAAACAGGCGGTAGAAAAAGTGCATACCTACTTGAAGACGCAACAAGACAACGCCCATAAAAAGAAATTGGCGAGTTTTGTAGCTGGAATTACTGGTAATAATTGTGAAGAGATTTTGAAAAAACTGGCAACTGGCGATACATTAACAGATCGCCGTTACCCAGAATCTTTAGCGGTGAAAGAGCAGGGTGAAATAATCCGTGTACCTGTAGCGACAATTCAATGGGTTGATGCCGCTGGTGACTATATGTGTTTACATTGCCAAGATGGTCAAACGCATATTTTACGAAAAACTATGAAAGAACTAGAACAGGAACTTGATCCTCAGCTATTTGTACGTGTACACCGCAGTGCGATAGTAAATACTAAACAAATTAGCAAGCTTGTAACTCAGGTAAGTGGTGAGTATTTATTAGTGCTTGATAACGGCCAAGAATTAAAAGTAAGTCGTAGTTATCGCGATAAAGTAAAAGCTGCGTTAGCAAGTTAACTTAGAAACGAGCTCAATAGCTGTTATATAACGAAGTAAATTAAACCATGTGTTTTAAATAAAAAACGCGAGCCTTGGCTCGCGTTTTTTTATAACTGCGTTAATTAAGCAACAGTAACAATTTTCATAGTGTTGGTTGCACCAATCGTTTCCATAGCATCACCATGAGTAATGATCACAGTATCGCCAGATTGTAATGAGCCCGCATTCACAAGTGTGTTAAGGGCATCTTTTACCATGTTATCTTTTTCACATTGTGTTGAGTCAAAGAATACCGGGTAAACACCACGATATAATGCTGTTTGACCAAGCGTACTGGCATGACGAGACAATGAATAAATAGGTAAGCCAGAGCTGATACGTGACATCAATTTTGCTGTGCTACCTGATTCAGTTAAAGTAATAATCGCTTTTACTGAATCTAAATGGTTTGCCGCATACATAGCTGACAATGCAATTGATTCTGCATTAGAAGAGAAACGACTATCTAAGCGATGCTTAGAAACGTGAGTTTCTTTTTGTGATTCTGCCCCTAAACAAACGCGCGCCATGGTTGCCACGGTTTCTTCTGGGTAATCGCCTGCCGCTGTTTCAGCTGAAAGCATTACCGCATCAGTGCCATCAAGGACTGCGTTGGCAACATCCATAACTTCTGCACGGGTTGGCATTGGGTTATCGATCATTGATTCCATCATTTGTGTTGCTGTGATCACGGTACGGTTAAGTGAGCGAGCACGACGGATAATGAGTTTTTGTTTACCCATTAAGGCAGCATCACCAATTTCAACACCTAAGTCACCACGAGCAACCATCACTGCATCTGAAGCAAGGATAATATCATCAACTGCTTCTACCGTTTCAACGGCTTCAGCACGCTCAATTTTAGCTAAAAGCTGTGCTTTAGAGCCTGCAGCTTCAGCTAGTGAACGCACATAACGCATATCATCGCCACTGCGTGGGAACGATACTGCGATATAATCAACATCAATTTCTGCTGCAGTTAATAAATCTTCTTTATCTTTATCAGTGAAGGCTGGAGCAGTTAAACCACCACCTAAGCGGTTGATGCCTTTATTGTTAGATAACACACCACCAACAGTTACTGTGGTATGCACTAAATGACCTTCAACATTTACTACTGTTAATTGAATTAAACCATCGTTTAAAAGTAGTAAGTCACCAGGGGCAACATCTTGTGGTAATTCTTTATAATCAATACCAACGGCGTTGATATCGCCTAGGCCTTTTTCCATTTTTGCATCAAGAATAAATTTTGCACCAACAGATAGCGTTACTTTGCCATCTTTAAATGTCGACACACGAATTTTTGGGCCTTGTAGATCGGCTAAAATAGCAATGTGCTTGCCTAGTTTTTTGGCAATGTCACGCACAGCTTGGGCACGGTCTTTGTGATCTTGTGCAATGCCGTGTGAGAAATTCAAACGCACTACGTTTGCACCAGCACGGATTATTTTTTCTAAGTTGTTATCTCGATCGGTTGCAGGTCCAAGGGTCGCGACTATTTTTGTGCGTCTAAGCATCAAATTCTCCTGTAGGCTTACGATGTTGTAAGCAGGTTGACGGTTTTTCGTTATTTATAGGTGTTAGTTTAACTGACACGCATAATACAGTTTTTACTGACAGCAAATAGCGCGTTGACATCAAGGTAACGTGTAAAGCTGTCATTATTTTATACAAAAAAATTATGACCACATTATGACACCGGTGTCAGGTCTCGTCAATGCTCGACTCAGAAATCCATATCAGGAAAATTTATCGCCCCGAGGCAACGGTTGTTTGATATAATCACAGTATCTTGCGTGTTTGTCTTGCGCAAAGCGTTGTATCTGTTGTCTAGGCTCGCAATTTTAAGTGGCTTGGGTATATAATGCGCGCGGTATTATTTCATTTACTAACCAATAGTTGTTACCGAGGAGGACACTAAATGCAAGTTGCATTAGTAGGGTTAGGCGTTATGGGTAAAAATCTTGCTCTCAACTTGATTGAACAAGGGATGACGCTAGTAGCTTATGATAAAAACCCAGACGCGGGCGAAGAGCTATTAAGCTGTGCTAAATTACAAGGCATGGCAGATCGTCTGCACATTGTGTCTGATTTAGGTGATATGGTAAAACGGTTAACGCCGCCTCGCTCAATTTTGTTATTAGTGCCAGCGGGTGAGTTAGTCGATAAAGTTTGCAGCGATTTAGTTGATGCAGGCGTTGATTGTGACGATATTATCGTCGATTGTGGCAATAGTAATTATAAAGACGGTATTACTCGTAAACTTAAATATCAAAATAAATTTGAATTTGCCACGATGGGTATTTCTGGCGGTGCCGAAGGCGCGCGTCATGGTCCTGCGATGATGGCAAGTGGTTCAGAAGGCGGCTGGGAACGCGTTGAGCCATGGTTTGAAAAAGTAGCAGCAAGCTACAAAGGTGAATCGTGTTTTGCCCGTGTTGGTCAATCAGCCAGTGGTCACTTTGTAAAAATGGTGCACAACGGAATTGAATATGCATTAATGCAACTAATCGCAGAAATGTATCAATTATTACGCTTAGGCACTAACCGCACTCCACATGAAGTTGCAGAGATTTTTAATCAATGGTCTGAAGGCACACTCAATAGCTATTTATTATCTATCTCAAGTCATATTTTATCGTTAGAAACCGATGCGGGTGAAGCGTTAGTTGATTTGATTGATAATAAAGTTGGCGCGAAAGGCACTGGTTTGTGGACGGCACAAAATGCATTAGAACTGGGTATCGCCGTTCCTTCATTGGTTGCAGCTGTGCAAGCGCGTCACTTAACCAATACTGGTGACACACATGCAGCGAAAGAAATGACGTATGCAGCTAAATCAACTTCACAGGTTGAATTAGATTTAGATGAACTTAAAGATGCCTTCTTGTTTGCAAGTTTACTGGCTTATCGTCAAGGCCTTGCGCTGATCAAAGGTGCATCACGTGCACATCAATGGAAAGTCGATTTATCTAAAACACTGCAAACGTGGCGTGCTGGTTGTATTATCCGTGCTGATTACTTAGATAACATCGCTGAAGGTGTTGAGTTTATCGACACTTTAGAAAAAGAGTCATTAGCGCTGCGTAAAATAACAGGTCAAGCAATGATGACTGGATTAGCATTTCCGGTACTTAGCTCAACGCAAACGTATTTTGCGACGTTGACGACACCAAGCAATGGTCATCTAGTACAAGCACAGCGAGATTATTTTGGTGAGCATGGCATTAAAGCTCATAGTGGTGAGGTATGTCATTTAACTGATTTAGTAGAGATTGACGCGAAAGTACGTTAATTAGACCAATAGGTTTAAATGAAAGGCACGCTAATTAGCGTGCCTTTTTAATTTAAAAAATAGTTTTTATTATAAAGCGCTCAGCTTATCTACTTAACTCACCACGTAAGTTGTCTTGCATTAAATGGCGAATAGTTTCAATTTCAAGCTTTTGGCTAAATAAGTAATGTAATTTAGTTAAGCATGCCTCTAAGGTCATATCGTAACCGCTGATCACACCAATGTTAAGTAATGCGTTACCAGTTGCATAGCCGCCCATATTTACATGCCCTTTTAAGCACTGGGTTAAATTGACGATAACCATTCCGCGCTTACTTGCGCTGGAGAGGATCTCTAAAAAGTCTGGATCTTGTGGCGCATTGCCCACACCAAAGCTCAATAATACGAGGGCTTTGATATTGTCGTTTACCAGACTTTTAACTACAGCATGACTGATCCCTGGATACAAGTATAAAACACCAATAGGTTGCGGCGTGATGTTGGTGACTTGTAGCTCATTTTCAACATACGGGCTTAACTGGCCTTTTAATAATTGAATATTAATACCTGATAGTGCTAATGGATCTAGGTTAGGGGATGCAAAGGCATCAAAGCCATCGGCATGCGCTTTAGTCGCACGATTGCCGCGAAATAATTGATTATTAAAAAATAAACTAACCTCAGCAATCGGATAATTAGCCGCTAAATACATCGCATTAAGTAAATTTACTTGGCCATCAGAGCGCAATTGCGACAGTGGAATTTGCGAGCCTGTCACTATCACTGGCTTTGTTAAGTTTTCAAACATAAAGGACAAAGCAGATGCGGTATACGCCATGGTATCTGTGCCATGAAGCACGACAAAGCCATCATAATCTTGGTATTTACTTTTAATATCATCTGCGATTAGTTGCCAATGAGCAGGGGACATGTCTGATGAGTCAATCAGCGGGCAATACTCGTGAATATCGAATAAGGGCATTTCATCACGATTAAATTCGGCATTGTTTTCTACGGTTTGTGTTAAAAAACCTTCAGCGGGAATATAGCCTCGACTCGATTTTTTCATCCCAATCGTACCGCCAGTATATGCGATATAAATACGTTTACGTTTCATAAAAAAAGCCCAGTAAAAAAACTGGGCTTAGTATAACGGTTAGTTGCTGCGATTACAGCCTATACACTATTTATTGCGAAATATTACACACTAAGCAGCGGGCATAAATGCCTTGCGGATCGTTGTAATCTTTTAGATCTTCAACCTCAGTTGTTAATTGCTTAACTAAACCATTGATAGATGCTTGGTTTGAGAGTGCGTTTTGTAGCGTACTTTGTGAGCCAATTAGCGATCTAATCGATGCATTTCCAAAAATATCCTGCATTAATTTCTCTTCCGCCGATAGACTCTGCTTAATGGTTTTAACTTCATAAAAATCAAGCTTAGCCAGTTCAGCTGCCGCTTTGATAGCGTCTTGCTTATTGCCTAATTTGTCAACTAAGCCAAGCTCTTGCGCTTGACTTGCAATCCAAACACGGCCTTGTGCAATAGAGTCAACTTGCTCAGGGGTCATATTTCGTGCTTCACCAACAACCTCTAAGAAGCGTTGATAAGCATCTTCTACACTTAGTTGAATAACCTGTGCCATTTTTTCATTAAGCGGGCGAGCGATCGATAGACCAGCCATTTCAGTTGTGGCAACGCCATCGGAATAAACACCTAATTTAGCCATGGTGTTTTCAAAGGTCATAAAGTTACCAAATACACCAATTGAGCCGGTAATTGTGCTCGGCGCTGCCCAAATTTCGTTGGCAGCAGAGGCAATCCAGTAGCCGCCAGAAGCTGCTACTGAGCTCATTGAAGCAACCACTGGTTTACCAGCTGCTTTAAGAGCAAGCACTTCAGCACGAATAACTTCAGAGGCAAACATACTGCCACCGCCAGAATCAATACGCAGTACAACCGCTTTTACTTTATCATCTAAGCGTGCTTTACGTAGTAAAGCCGCTGTAGAGTCACCACCAATTTCACCGGCTTTACGTTCGCCGTCAGAGATAGTACCGCGTGCAACCACAACGGCGACTTTTTCTGTCATTGGGTTATCAAACTCAATCGGCGGTTTAACCAATGAGAGATATTCTTTAAATGATACTTGGTTGAAGGTTTTGCCCGTTTCTTCAGTGCCTACTAAGGCAATTAATTGTTGACGCATTTGTTGATTGGTTTTTAAAGAATCAACCCATTGATGTTCAAGGGCATATTTACCTGAATCGCCATTAACTGCTTGCATTTTAGCCAGAAAAACGTCCATTGTTTCATCAAAGTTTGCTTCATCAAATGGGCGCACAGCGGCAACGTCTTGTTTGTATTCTTTCCACAATGCACCTAGCCATACATTATTAGCTTCTTTTGCTGCATCTGACATATCGTTACGAATAAACGGTTCAACAGCCGATTTAAATGTACCAACACGGAAAATATGCTGAGTGATACCGAGTTTTTCAAGCGCATCTTTAAAATACAATGGGTACATGCCAAAGCCTTGGATCTCTACACCGCCATAAGGGTGCATCGATATTTCATCAGCGTGCGCAGCAATGTAATATTGTGCTTGTGAGTAATAATAACCAGAGGCAATTACTTTTTTGCCGCTCGCTTTAAACCGCTCTAACGCTTGAGTGATTTGTTTTAATTTATTTAAATGCGCGTTAGGCATTTTTTGTAAATCCAGCAAAATCACACTAATGCGTTTATCTTCAGTGGCTTGATCAATTACTTCGATAATATCATCAAGTAAAATTTCAGCCGGCTCGTCGTTGCCCTGTGTTGCATCATTGATGGCAGCTTCAATTGGATCAACGTAAACTTTTTCTTCTACGATTGGACCATTGAGGTTTAGCCTGAGCACCGATGTGTTAGCAACATTGATTTCATTGTCATCGCTTGCGATTGAAACAATGAAAAGAATAACGAGTAACACAAATAAAAAATTGAGGACTAAACGACGAGAAAAGTTAATTCCTGCCCACAGTCCTTTAAATAGCTTTGCAATCAAAATAAATCCTTAGTCTGGTACAACTTATATCTGTCACCATCTTAGCCCAGAATAAAAATTAATTTAACTGTTAAATCGTAACTAAGTATTTATGAGCGAGGTTTTAACCGTGAGAATGTGAACATATTAACTAATTTATCGCTTTTGTTGCTTATTACTTGCCAATCGAGCAAAATTGGCTAATGTATAGAGGTTAGACCAGTTCATTGGGGCAGAGGATGTTAGAACAACAATTACAATTGAAACACACACAGCTACGTAACCGTTTGGTAATGGGCTCAATGCACACGGGGCTTGAAGAGGGATGGCATAACCGAAAACGACTGCGTGCTTTTTATGAAGCGCGCGCTAAAGGTGGTACTGCGATGCTCATTACGGGGGGCTACAGTCCTAATTTGCGTGGCAAATTAACCCCAATCTCATCGTCTTTTAATAGCTATTATGATGTGTTTAAGCACCGTGCATACACTGATGTTGTCCATCAACACGGCGGTAAGATTTGCTTACAATTATTACATGCTGGACGTTATGCGTATCATCCATTTAATCAAGCACCAAGTGCAATTAAAGCACCTATTAACCCATATCAACCCAAAGCAATGTCGCTCAGTGCAATAAAAAAAACCATCAAAGACTTTGCTCATTCCGCCTATTTAGCACAAAAGGCAGGCTACGATGGCGTTGAAGTGATGGGCTCAGAAGGTTATTTGATTAATGAGTTTATGGCACCGCATACCAATAAACGCTCAGATGAATACGGTGGAAGTTTAGAAAACCGTATGCGTTTAGCGTTAGAGATAGTCAAAGCTGTACGTGCCAAAGTAAATAAAGAATTTTTAATTATCTTTCGATTATCGGTGATGGATTTAATTCCGAATGGGTCAACACCTGAAGAGGTTACGATCCAGGCCAAAGCATTAGAGCAGGCTGGAGTTGATATTTTAAATACTGGCATAGGCTGGCATGAAGCACGAGTACCTACTATTGCGAGTATGGTGCCAGCAGGTGCATTTAAAGAAGCTTCAAAACGTTTAAAAGAAGTGGTATCGGTTCCTGTCATTGCTGTAAATCGTATTAATACCCCCGAGATTGCCAATGAAATTTTAACTGCAGGGGATGCCGATCTGATTTCGATGGCACGACCACTATTAGCCGATCCAGAATTTTTTAATAAATACCAAGCACAACAAAGTAAACACATTAATATTTGTATCGGCTGTAATCAGGGCTGTTTAGATCATGTATTTAAAGGTAAACGAGCAACATGCTTAGTGAATCCTCAAGCGGGGTTTGAGCTAGATTATCCTCTTGAGCTGACCAACAAGGCTAAAAATGTGTTGGTTGTAGGTGCTGGGCCTGCGGGCTTATCTGCCAGTTGTTACTTAGCGCAAAAAGGCCATACGGTAACGCTGATTGATAAAAATACAGATATGGGCGGCCAATTTAATTTAGCGATGCGAATTCCTGGTAAAGAAGATTTCAATCATACCTTGCGTTATTTTATTAATGAACTTGAACGTCTGAAGGTCACGGTAACACTCAATACTCCTTTTACCGATAAAATGCTTGAGCAATACGATGACGTGGTGTTTGCAACGGGTGTGCGCCCGCGTGAGGCAAACTTTACCTGCGCGGATAATAAACGTGTTTTTTCATACGATGAAGTTATTCGAGGCGAAGTTGAATTAGGGCAATCGATTGCAATTTTAGGTGCCGGCGGCATTGGCTTTGATATGGTTGCTTTTTTAAGTGAACATAAAGACCAAAGTATTGCTGATTTTAAATCGCAGTGGGGAATTGAGTGTCAGCCAAGTCCAGATAAAGATAATCGTCAATTGTTTATGCTAAAACGCAGCGCCGGGCGTTTTGGCAGTGAGCTTGGTAAAACAACGGGCTGGATACATCGTCAAGTTGCAAAGCAACATGGTGTAAAACAGATCGCTGATTGTCAGTATCATCATTTTGATAAGCAAGGTCTAAAAATTACTGTGGCAGGAGAGGAGCAGGTGCTACCTGTTGATACAGTGATCGCTTGTATCGGGCAAGTCTCTAATAACGAATTAATGTCGGGGTTAATCGATAATCCTAAAGTACATGTAATTGGCGGGGCCAAATTAGCATCAGCAATTGATGCAAAACGAGCTATTTATGAAGCGCTTCAGGTCGCGCGTAAAATTTAACTGAAATAAACTTTTAATCGTAGCGGTCTTTGTTTAATACATTACAAAAGACTAGACTGCTACGATGAATACATTGATCACACTATATAAAACTTCCCTCCAAAAAATAGCCATTTTTGATGGTATCCCTGCTTTACTATTTAGACTGATACTGGCGCCAGTTATGATCATCGCAGGTTATAACAAGCTAAATATCAGTGGTAATGGTAATGGGTTTTTTGAATTCTTTTTAGCTTCTCCAGATGTTGTTGCTTGGTTTGGTAACCCAGACTGGGGCTTAGGCTTACCTTTTCCTGATTTACTGGCTTTTTTAGCTGGCTGGAGTGAATTTCTCGGTGGCTGGCTGCTCTTAGTTGGTTTATTAACCCGTCTGGTTAGCATACCGCTGATGTTTACTATGGTCGTTGCCGCAACCTCTGTACATTGGCACAATGGCTGGTTTGCGATTGCGCCGACAGATCCAGATACCAGTGCTGCACAAGTACTTGATTGGTTGGCGATCCCCGGTGCAAAAGAAAGTTTAGATAATTCTCGTGAAGTAAAAGAACGTATTGAGAAAATTCGAGGACTTGTACAAGAACATGGTTTCCCAGATTACCTTTATGAAAAGGGTAAACCGTCGATTTTGAATAATGGCATTGAGTTTTCAGCAATTTATTTTGCGATGTTATTGAGTTTATTTTTTACCGGCGGTGGGCGTTTTGTTAGCCTTGATCACTGGTTACGGAAAAGA
Organism: Pseudoalteromonas sp. SG44-1; assembly: GCF_014164315.1. Classification (NCBI taxonomy): domain Bacteria; kingdom Pseudomonadati; phylum Pseudomonadota; class Gammaproteobacteria; order Alteromonadales; family Pseudoalteromonadaceae; genus Pseudoalteromonas; species Pseudoalteromonas sp. SG44-1. The sequence continues at coordinate 71,676 of NZ_JACJEW010000002.1, read as the reverse complement.
TTCGAATAATCTAAATCTCTACCTGTCAGTTTGCGACGCCCGTCGCAAACTTTCTAACTTTCAAACTTTCTCAGCAATCCCTATCAATGCTATGCTAGTTTCTTTTTTAATTAGAGAATCGCTATGGACGCTATTGAGCTTTTATTGACTCGTCAGTCAGATCCTCGACTGATTGCACCTGCCCCAAACAACAGTCAACTTGATATTATTAAACAAGCAGCGCTTCGTGTGCCTGATCATGGTTGCCTTGCGCCTTGGCAATTTATTGTTGTTGCAGAAGATGCGCGAGAACGACTCGGCGAAATTTATTATCAAAGTGCAGTTGCAGAACAACAAGATGAAAAAGTAATTAATCGTGCCAAAGAGTTACCGCTGCGTGCACCGATGATAATCATTGCCATTGCCAAATATCAAGCGCACCCAAAAGTACCGCGTATCGAACAAGTACAAAGTGCTGGTTGTGCTGTGTTAGCTATGCAACAAGCAGCTTTTGCGCAGGGACTTGGTGGTGTCTGGCGTACTGGTTACTTTGCGCAAAGTGAGGCGGTAAAAGCGGCGTTAAAGCTTGATAATGAAGATGAGATTGTCGGTTACCTGTATTTAGGCACTCCAGAAGTGGACTGTAAAAAGACTGTTCGTCATAGCCCAGAACACTTTTTCACAAACTTATAGTTGCCAAAACGTAATTAATTGGAACTTTGTCGTGTTATTTCAGTCAGAGTGCATTAAGGCTACCTTTGTTATTATCTTTAGGTAGCTTGGCTGTCTGAAGCGCTTGGATGCAATAACCCTCAATACAATGGTTTGTTATTTTTCTGCAGTTTGTTAATGTATGGAGTGTCTTAATTAGAATAACAACAAGAAGACGAGGATAATGGGAAATTTATTTTTACGTGAAAAAGAAAAATGGTTAACGTGGTCCTTATGGGGCTTTGTTGGTGCGGCTATCACTCTTTACACAGCATTTAGTACACAGACTCCTCATTTAATCGCGATCTCATCAACTGCTATTGTGGTTATCTTAGCGTGGTGGATGCAACGCACAAGACGATTTGATTTTGGTAGAGCGTTTAAAGTGTGTTGTTACGTGTTGTTTGTGAGTATTTTACCCGCTTTTGTATTGGTGCTTGTACCAAGTGATGATCTAAACCGCTTTGATTTAATCTTTCAGAGCTTAAGTTTTGTAACTTTTAGCTTATTAGTCTGCTTACTGTGTTCGTGGGTCGCGAAACGTCCAAAACAGTATTATTGATGTATTTTTAAGCGCTTCGAGTAATTGTAACGATTAATTTGAACTTTTTTACTTTTAGGGCTTTACAACAAGGCGGCTAACCCCTATTATCCGCGCCGTACGGAGAGATGGCAGAGTGGTCGAATGCACCGGTCTTGAAAACCGGCAGGGGTTTATAGCCCCTCTAGGGTTCAAATCCCTATCTCTCCACCATATTTAAAAAGCCGCCTTATGGGCGGCTTTTTGCTATCTGGAGTTTAAGATGTCACAGCAAAATCAATTAAACACCACACAACGGGTGCTAAAACACATACTGTTATGGTCGGTGTTTGGCTACTGTTATCACAGTGCTATTAACTTACTCGTTAAAATGGCGATGGATGCACAACCAGAGCATGTATTGCTCACAGCTATGCTTTACTGCCTAGGCTTTAATCTATTAGCTGGGCATTTAATTACTAAATATGATAAATACTGGCCAGAAATTGCGGCAATATTTATTGGTTGTATCGGTTTATTAGTCGTGCCGGTGTTATTAGTTGGTACGCAGGCATTACTGAGTCGTCCATTACTTGCTGGTATTTTAATCAGCTTGCCAATCTTGACTTTTGCTGTGCGATTAATAAAGCGAAAACTCACTAAAAACTAGCTCTAAAGAAGCCCAAAAGGGCTTTTTTTTATGATAGCATAGGCGCGTCTTTTAACTGATACCAGCGTTATTAAGCTTGGTATAAACAAAACGTGAAACATATTATGTCAGATAATTTTACTACAGATGCTGAAAAAGCAAGTTACGGTATTGGCCTACAGATGGGTGAGCAACTTAAAGCTAACCCTTTCGAAGGTTTAAACTTAAATTCAGTATTTGCAGGCATGAAAGATGCGTATGTGGGCGGCGATTTCCAAGTTGAGATCCCTGAGATCCAAGCTGCATTCGAAAAAATCAACACTGAAATCCAAGCCCGTCGTGAAGAAGAAGCGAAAGTACTTGCAGCTGAAGGCATTGCATTCTTAGAAGAAAATGCAAAACGTGCTGAAATCACAGTGACTGAGTCTGGTCTTCAATATGAAGTACTAGCAACAGGTCAAGGCAACAAGCCAACTGCTGAGTCAACAGTGCGTGTTGATTATCACGGTACACTTATCAACGGTACTGTATTTGACAGCTCTTATGAGCGTGGTCAACCTGCTGAGTTTCCAGTTGGTGGCGTGATCAAAGGCTGGACTGAAGCATTACAAATGATGCCTGAAGGCACCAAATGGCGTATCTATGTTCCTCATGAGCTTGCTTATGGAGAACGTGGTGCCGGTGCTGCAATTGCACCATTCTCAACACTGGTATTTGACGTTGAGCTACACGAAATTCTTTAATTAGAAATTGAGTAATAAAAAGCCGCGCTAATAACTATTAGCGCGGCTTTTTTATGGTTATTTACTGAGTTCAGAAATAACCACGTAGACCAATTCTAAAGTTACGCCCGGGTAGTGGCGCTTCATCTTTAATAAATGAACTATGTACAAAACCCAGTTCATCCGTAATATTATCAACGTTGATATAAAACTGTGTATCTACCGGACCGACACTTAATTGGTAATTTGCTTGCGCATCAAACAGTGTATAGCTATCAGTTGCGGTTTCATAAGCCGTAATATCACGTTGTTCAAAGTAGTGTGTGCCAGTTAAGCTGAACTGCCAATCACTGATATTATACTGTAATTCTGAACCTAACTTATTTGCCGGAATACGCGGTAAATACCCTTCATCATCAGCAAGTTTTGCAGTGGTTGAGTCACCAAATACTTTTACCATCGCATTTGAATTTAATTGATAATGTGCGTCAAATTCAATGCCGTATAATTTCGCATCTTTACTGACAAATTGATAAACAGCCATACCATCATCGTGGCCAGGCTCTGCAGCTTCAAGGCCGTGCTCTTCATCAAACACTAACCCCGTGTTCTGCTGATAGTAAAAATTGGCAATGTCGTTATAGAAAAAGTTAACCGTATAACCAAAATCGCCACTAAAGCGTCTAAAGCCAAAATCAATATTGGTTGATGTTTCTTGTTTGATATTTTCAGGTTCGAAGTGAATTTCACCGTCTTCTATCGCGTAGCCTAAACCAAGCTCATAGGTGCCAGTTGCAATATGGACACCATTTGATAATAGCTCGGCTGATAACGGTGCGCGTTCAGAGTGTGACACGCTCAGCGCAATACTTTGTCCGGGTGTATATTGCCAAATAGCGCCTGCTGAAGCGCTCAGATTAGTAAAGCTTTTACTGTAAGGCGTTATTTCATTGGCGTGTTCATCAGTATGATCATCTTCATGGTCATGGTCATGGTCATGGTCATGCGCAGCAGCACCGACATTACTATCAATATTATAATCTTCAATACGCGCACCTAATTCTAATGTCACGTTGCCAAACTGTTTTTCTTCGAGGATAAATAATGCATGAGTAGTCGTTTTGCTCGCGGGTGTGAAGGCTTCTTCACCATCGGCATCATAATCAGAGTCACTAAAATGATAACCAGCCATACCATGCCAATTACCTAACTTATGCTCGATATTTAAACGTGCTTCAGTGGTTTCATTACTAAAGATAGTACCGATCGCGCCATCTTCAATTTCAGCATGGCGATAATCAGTATAACCTAGACGTAAATTAATAGTTTCAATCCAGTTGTTGTGTAATGCATAGCTCATCAAACCTTGCCAGCGATCTTGTTCTACACGCGCATAAACGGCTTCTTCTTCGCCTTCATCATGGTCGTGTTCGTGATCATGGCCATGTTCATGTTCATGGCTATGTGCTGGAATACCGTAGTCGGTTTCAATACGGCCATAAGAAACACCTAGCGTTAAATGCTCACCTACATAGCTGGTACCAAAGTTAACGGTTTGGCTATCAATAAAGGTATTTTTTACCGAGGTGGCTGTTTCATGCTCTTCTTCGTCATGACCCTCATGATCTTCGTGCTCTTCTTCAGGTAAGTTAAAACGCGGAGTTTGGTAGTCATCACCAGTGCGTTTGGTACCGTCAAAATGGAAGTTAAAGTTGTTATGGCCCGTCTCAAGCTTGGCAGCATAGGTGTTGGCATTTGAAACCGTGTCATGGCTGTATTCAACAGCCCCAGTTAACTGCTCGATATTATCAGTTGGAATGCGGTTATCTACTACGTTAACTACGCCACCAATCGCGCCTGAGCCATAAAGTAGCGTAGCTGGGCCACGCAAAACTTCAATCTGTTCTGCAGCTAGGCTGTCATTCGATGTTGCGTGATCTGGGCCAATACGTGACGCATCGCTGCTGTCTAAGCCATTTTGGGTGATTTTAACGCGAGGGCCATCTAGGCCACGGATTATAGGGCTAGATGAAACAGGGCCAAAATAGCTGGCATTAACACCCGGAAGGCCTTTGAGCGTTTCGCCTAACGTGGGTTTTGCTTTATTGCGCAGTTCATCACCACTGAGTACACTCACTGGTGAAATCATCTCTAAGCTATTTTTATGCAGGGCGGAGGCATACACAACGACAGATTCAACTGACGTAGGTACAAGCGTGATATTTAGAGCAGAACTGGTTTCAGTTACTTGAACTCTAGCATCAACAAAATTATTTTTACTAATATGTAATTGGCTATTAGCATCAATATTAATACTAAATCGGCCATTCTCGTCAGTTTTAATTGACTGTGCTTTACCGTGTACGTGCACATCGGCATAGCTGAGTGGTTGCTTGTTATTGTCAAAAACTTGCCCAGTTACCAGCGCAGCATGAGCAGAAAAAGAGCTTAAAGCAGTGATAATTGCAGTTGATATTAATGAATGTCGGATCATGGTTACTACGTTGTTGCTATTATGTTGTGATATAATATAACACCATCATTTGTGCTGATCAATAATGTTATACCATAACTTTAAAATAAACGTGCTTATATCAGATTGGGCTATACTCAATAGGAGTAACGGCGAGACTGGTGAATATTATGTCTGATAAAACACGTATTTTTAAAGCACGATTTAGCATAGCTGATCTGCGTCATCAGCGTAATCACAAAGAAATTTTTACCACAGCGTTGACTAAAAATGAAACACTGGAGCATTTTGTTTTAAAGCTGTTAGGCTATTGTATTTTATCTTATGACAGCCATGCAGTGCTTAATAAACTTGCTGATAAACTACAGCCAGATGTAGGAATTCAAGCGTTGGATGAACATTATAAAACCTGGTTAAGTGTTGATAAACCTGACCTTGATGAATTAGTTAAGATCGCTAAGCAAGTGGATGAATTATTAATATTAACAACGGGCAATAGTGAATGGTTAACGCAATCTCAGTCACGGTTAAAGTTATTTGATAATAGCCATATTATTGAGATTGACCAGCAGTTTATTGATGATATTCAGGTGGATTTAACCCGCAGTTTAAATTGGGATGTAACCATAGATGAAAGTAGTTTAATGATCAGTGATAAAATACATTGCTATGAAACAAAGCAGTTTGACTGGCATTAATAAATTACTTCAAATTGAGAGTGATATTGCCATCGGGTTTACAGCAGCACAGCAGTACTTCTCCATCACGTACAAAGGCGAGTGGTTCTTCGTTATAGGTGACTTGCCCTGCTACTAGGGTTGCTCTACAGGCACCACAATATCCTTCTCTACACTGAAAAGGAATTTCATATTGCTGTTGTTCTAGGCAGTCTAAAAGGGAATGACAGCCAGTGTCAAAATCTACACACTGGCTATTATCTGCAAAGTGGATCTTTGCAGTTTTGTTGCTGGTCATTAGAGATCGAAGTCACCGAAATCAGAGGCATTAACTTGAGAGTCAATTTGGCCTACAAGGTATGAGCTGATCTCCGCTTCTTGTGGAGCAACTTGTACATTGTCTGACACTAACCATGAATTGATCCATGGGATAGGGTTACTGCTGGTTTTAAACTGTGTTGGTAAACCAACAGCAGTCATACGAGCATTAGTAATGTACTCAACGTATTGGCATAAAATATCTTTGTTTAAGCCAATCATTGAACCATCTTTAAACAGGTATTCAGCCCATTCTTTTTCTTGTTCAGCAGCATCAACAAACATCTTGATCGCTTCATCACGACACTGGGCTGCTACGATAGCCATTTCAGGATCGTCTTTACCATCTTGCATAATATTCAAAATATGCTGAGTACCAGAAAGATGAAGCGCTTCATCACGGGCGATCAGCTTAATAATTTTAGCGTTACCTTCCATTAATTCTCGCTCTGCAAACGCAAATGAACAGGCAAAACTGACATAAAAACGGATCGCTTCTAAGATATTCACTGACATCATTGCAAGGTATAAAAGCTTTTTAAGTTCAAATAAACTGATATGAACTGTTTCGCCATTAAGTTCATGTTTACCTTCACCGTATAAGTTATACACAGCCACTTTATTAATTAATTCATCGTAATATTTAGTTACGGCATCAGCACGTTCACTGATCTTTTCGTTACTAACGATATCATCAAAAATAAGCTCAGGGGCTTGGGTAACGTTACGAATAATATGTGTATATGAACGGCTATGGATTGTTTCACTAAATGCCCATGTTTCAATCCAGGTCTCAAGTTCTGGGATCGACACAATTGGCAGTAACGCAACATTAGGCGAGCGACCTTGCACACTATCAAGTAAGGTTTGATATTTTAAGTTACTTAAAAATATATGTTTTTCGTGATCAGGTAAGGCCTGAAAATCTAACCGATCTTTACTTACATCGACTTCTTCAGGACGCCAAAAAAACGATAGTTGTTTTTCAATTAGCTTTTCGAAAATAGGGTACTTCTGTTGATCATAACGCGATACGTTAACGGTTTGGCCGAAAAACATCGGTTCTTGTAGTTGGTTATTATGGTTTCGGCTAAAAGTAGTATAAGACATAAGATCACTCAAAAAACGAACAGGGCAAAGCGGGCGTATAGCCCGCTTCCAATTTATATTTATTACCGATTAGATTTTACACGCACCGCCTGCACAATCATCATCTTCCACTTCTGGTGTATCTTCTTGCATATCAGATGCACCATCACGGGTGTTATGGTAGTAAAGGGTTTTAACGCCAAGTTTGTAAGCACCCAGTAAATCTTGTAATAAGACCTTCATTGGTACTTTACCACCTTCAAACTTATTTGGATCGTAGTTAGTATTGGCAGAAATTGTTTGGTCAACAAACTTTTGCATAATACCCACTAATTCTAAATAACCTTTATTTGATGGGATATCCCACAATAATTCATAATTATTTTTAAGGCGTTCATACTCAGGTACAACTTGTTTTAAAATACCATCTTTACTGGCTTTAACACTGATATGACCACGTGGTGGTTCAATACCATTAGTTGCATTTGAAATTTGCGACGATGTCTCAGATGGCATCAACGCAGATAACGTTGAGTTACGCATACCATGCTCTTTGATATTGGCACGTAATGTATCCCAATCTAAATGCAATGGTTCATCACAAATTTTATCCAAATCACGTTTGTACGTATCGGTTGGCATAATACCTTGCGAATACGTTGTTTCGTTAAATTTAGGACATGCACCACGTTCTTTAGCCAGTTCATTTGAGGCTTTCATTAGGTAATACTGAATTGCTTCAAATGTTTTGTGAGTCAATGCATTGGCACTGCCATCAGAATAACGTTTGCCATTTTTAGCAAGGTAATATGCGTAGTTGATTACGCCTATTCCGAGTGTACGACGGCCCATAGTTGCATTATGTGCTGCTGGCACCGGGTAGTCTTGGAAATCCAGTAAGTTATCAAGTGCACGTACCGCAAGTTCTGCAAGCTCTTCAAGTTCATCCAGTGACTCAATCGCACCTAAGTTAAAGGCCGACAGCGTACACAGTGCAATTTCACCTTCTTCATCATTAACATTGTTAAGTGGTTTAGTTGGCAATGCAATTTCTAAACATAAGTTAGATTGGCGAATTGGTGCCACTTTAGCAATGAACGGGCTGTGTGTATTACAGTGGTCAACGTTTTGTAAATAGATGCGGCCAGTGCTAGCACGCTCTTGTGCAAACATTGAAAACAGCTCAATAGCTTTAATACGTTTTTTACGAATTGACTCGTCTTGTTCATATTGTACGTAAAGACGATCAAATTCATCTTGATCTTCAAAAAATGCATCATATAAACCAGGCACATCAGACGGGCTGAATAATGTGATGTAATCATCTTTGATCAAACGTGAGTACATTAGTTTATTAAACTGTACACCGTAATCTAAATGACGAACGCGGTTATCATCAACACCACGGTTGTTTTTAAGCACTAATAAGTTTTCAACTTCTAGATGCCAAAGTGGATAGAACAGGGTTGCTGCGCCACCACGGACACCACCTTGCGAACAACTTTTAACAGCCGTTTGAAAGTGCTTATAAAACGGGATACAACCGGTGTGGTATGCTTCACCATTGCGAATAGGGCTACCTAGTGCGCGAATACGACCAGCATTAATACCAATACCTGCACGTTGCGATACGTATTTTACAATCGCTGATGAGGTTGCATTAATTGAATCTAGGCTGTCACCGCATTCAATCAGTACACATGAACTGAATTGACGCGTAGGGGTACGAACTCCCGCCATAATAGGCGTAGGTAATGAAATTTTGAACAATGACACCGCATCGTAAAAACGCTTTATGTAGTCTAAACGCGTTTCTTTTGGGTAATCAGAGAACAAGCTGGCTGCAACTAAAATATATAAAAACTGTGCGCTTTCATAAATTTCACCCGTAACACGGTTTTGTACTAAATATTTACCTTCAAGCTGTTTAACAGCAGCATAGCTGAAGTTTAAATCACGTCCATGATCAAGGTATTCATCCAGTTGATCAATTTCTTGCTCTGTGTAGTCAGCTAGTAAGTGTGCATCGTAACGCTTATCTTCAACTAACTTAACGATATGATCATACAAGCGCGGTGGCTCAAATTGACCATAGGCTTTTTTACGCAAATGGAATACAGCTAAGCGGGCTGATAAATATTGATAATCAGGCGACTCTTTAGAGATCTGATCAGCGGCCGCTTTGATGATGGTTTCATGGATGTCTTCAGTACGAATACCATCATAAAACTGGATGTGCGATTTCAGCTCAACTTGTGAGACAGACACATTATTTAGACCTTCGGCGGCCCAAGCAATAACGCGATGGATCTTATCTAAATCAAGTGACTCTTTACGGCCGTCACGTTTGCTTACAGATAGCTGTTGGTTCATAGTTTTGCCTGTATTCCTTGGGATATAATATTTTTTAGTGACACATTTTTCTGAAAATAAATTTTTTATTGCAATAAAACTGTATTAGCGCGAATTTAATTGAATAACATTTAGCCACAACATCTGGTGTTCATCAAATTCTAGATCACAAGATAGTGTGGTATGCGATCATTTGCAAGGGGCATAAACGCCCCTAATTGTGGATAACGTTGGGATAACATGCTTGTGTTAGTAGCCATTAACCTTTGACCATCTGATTAAAATGAAATTTATAAAAATCAACTGATGATCGATTAAATTTACGCATTTTAAAAATAAATTTTGGCTGCTTTTTTTATCAACAAACAATGTGCAAAAAGTAACACGATCACAATATGTAGTGGTTAAAATTTAACATGGCACTATATATGGTTAAATGCATCAATAGGTGATTGCCAATTAAAATCGGCTTGCCAACTCAATGCCTCAGCTTCACTAGGGATGTAGCCCCACAACGCAGCAGCGCTGTGCATGTTTGCAGCCTTGGCTGCAATTATGTCACGCTGCGCATCACCGATATACAAACAACGATTCGGATCAACATCTAACAGTTGGGCTGTATGCAGTAAAGGTAAAGGAGATGGTTTAGCGATATCGAGGGTGTCACCACTGACAATTGCTTGTGCATCTTTGAGTTCAGCAATTGCAGCAACTAATGGAATAGTCAAAAACTCAGGTTTATTAGTCATGATCCCCCATTTGATCTGTTGTTGATCAAGTGCGATTAATAATTGTGCAATTCCAGTAAAGCATTGACTATGGGTGGCAATATTATCTGCGTAGGCCGTTAATAGCTGCTGGCGTAAGTCAGCTTGATTTGGGTGATCGTGCCATTGCTGACCAAATCCAGCTGCAAGCAGCGCCATTGCACCGTTAGAAGCTGCAGGACGATATATATCAGCGGTTACTAATGGTTGGTTATGATCAGCGAGTACGTAATTTAGCGCAGCCCCTAAATCATCTGCGGTATCGAGTAATGTACCGTCTAAATCAAAAATAAAGGCGTCGTAATCAATTGCGGGGGTTGCTGTGTTAAAACCAGCCATTACGCTAGTTTCTCAAAATGCAGAATATAATTAACGCTTACATCGGTATTTAAGCTGTACTGCTTTGATAAAGGGTTATAACTCAATCCCGCACTAGCACGTACTTTGAGGCCTGCTTGTTCTGCCCATGCAATGAGTTGTGCTGGTTTGATAAACTTTTTGTGATCATGGGTTCCATCAGGCACCATCTTCAATAATTTTTCTGCCCCGATAATTGCGTACAAATATGCTTTTGGGGTTTTGTTTAATGTAGAGAAAAATACATCAGCACCAGGTTTCGCTAATTCTGCTACTGCATGAATGATAGATGCAGGGTCTGGCACATGCTCTAACATTTCCATACAAGTAATAGTATCAAAGCGGGCAGGGTGTTCGCTGGCATACTGTTCGGCAGGTATTTTTATATAGTCAACGTTTACACCGGTTTCTAAACTGTGCAGTTTCGCAACGGTTAACGGCTCTTGACCCATATCAATACCAGTCACATGTGCGCCCATTCGCGCCATACTTTCACTCAATATACCGCCACCACAGCCGACATCGAGTGTTTCTTTGTCGAATAAGCCTTTGGCCTTGTCGGCAATAAAATCTAATCTTAATGGATTAATTTCATGAAGGGGTTTAAATTCGCCTTCACGATCCCACCAACGCTCAGCGATGGCTTCAAACTTTGCAATTTCTGCACTATCTACATTTTGATGTTCGGTCATAAAAAACTTCCTCGTCAATCTCAGGCCATTATATAGGGGTAAATTAATAAATCGCAAAGATTTAGCGCCTGTAAATCTAAATTAATTGTGGTAGCATGACTTGGTAATAATAACTAAATCCCCGCAAGCGCCCATATGTGGCACTTTCGTGGGTCAATACTGAAGGAATGTGATATCAAATGACTGATTTCGCCAATGAAATTCTGCCAGTCAATATTGAAGACGAGTTAAAAAACTCCTATTTAGATTACGCAATGAGCGTAATAGTAGGACGAGCACTACCAGACGTACGTGATGGTTTAAAACCTGTTCACCGCCGCGTTTTGTTTGCTATGAACGAGCTTAATAATGATTGGAATAAGCCTTACAAAAAATCAGCCCGTGTGGTTGGTGATGTAATTGGTAAATACCATCCCCATGGCGACAGTGCGGTGTATGACACAATCGTACGTATGGCCCAGCCATTCTCTTTACGTTATATGTTAGTTGACGGCCAAGGTAACTTTGGTTCAGTTGATGGTGACTCAGCAGCAGCAATGCGTTATACCGAAGTCCGTATGGCGAAAATGTCTCATGAGCTTTTGGCTGATCTTGAAAAAGAGACTGTTGATTTTGTACCTAACTATGATGGTACAGAGCAAATTCCTGACGTATTACCGACCAAAGTTCCTAACTTATTAGTGAACGGTTCATCGGGTATTGCGGTAGGTATGGCGACAAACATTCCTCCTCATAACTTAACTGAAGTTGTGAATGGCTGTTTAGCACTTATTCAAAACCCTGAATTAACCATTCATGAACTAATGGATTATATTCCGGGCCCAGATTTTCCAACTGCGGCAATTATCAACGGTAAAAAAGGCATTGAACAAGCCTATTTAACTGGCCGTGGCAAAGTGTACATGCGTGCACGTGCGGAAATTGAAGTTGACGAAAAAACCCATCGTGAAACGATCATCGTTCACGAGATCCCTTATCAAGTAAATAAAGCCCGCTTAATCGAAAAGATTGCTGAGCTTGTTAAAGATAAGAAGATTGAAGGCATTAGTGCATTACGTGATGAATCAGATAAAGACGGTATGCGTATCGTTATCGAGATCAAACGTGGTGACGTAGGCGAAGTGATCTTAAACAACCTTTATGCACAAACTCAGTTACAAACTGTGTTTGGTATGAACATGGTTGCGTTGATCAATAACCAGCCTAAGTGTTTCAACTTAAAAGAAATGCTTGAAGAATTCATCATTCACCGCCGTGAAGTAGTGACCCGTCGTACGGTATTTGACCTACGTAAAGCCCGCGATCGTGCACACATGCTTGAAGGCTTAGCAATTGCACTTGCTAACATTGACCCAATTATCGAGCTTATTCGTAACTCACCAACGCCAGCTGAAGCTAAAGTAGCACTTGCTAGCCGTCCGTGGGAATTAGGTAATGTGAAAGCCATGCTTGAAAAAGCCGGTGAAGCAAATGTTGCCCGTCCAGATTGGTTAGCGGATGACTTAGGCATTCGTGATGGTCAGTATTATATTTCTGAGCAACAAGCCCAAGCAATTCTAGATTTACGCTTACACAAGCTTACTGGTCTTGAACATGAAAAGATTCTAAGCGAATACCAAACGTTATTAGATTTAATTGCCGAGCTTTTATATATTCTTGCTAATCCTGAGCGTTTAATGGAAGTTATCCGCGATGAGTTAGTTGAAATTAAAGAGCAATACGGCGACGAACGTCGTACTGAAATTAATGCCGCGGCTCATGATATTAGTCTTGAAGACTTGATCACTGAAGAAGACGTGGTAGTAACCCTATCTCACGAAGGGTATGTGAAGTATCAGCCATTGTCTGATTACGAAGCACAGCGCCGTGGTGGTAAAGGTAAATCAGCAACCAAGATGAAAGATGAAGATTTCATTGAACGTCTACTAGTTGCTAATACTCACGACACGATTCTTTGTTTCTCAACGGCGGGTCGCTTATATTGGCTTAAAGTGTATCAATTACCACTTGCCAGTCGTGCAGCCCGTGGTAAGCCAATTGTAAACTTATTGCCGCTTGAAGCAGACGAACGTATTACGGCTATCTTGCCAGTACGTGAGTATGAAGAAAATAAATACATCTTTATGGCAACTGCATTTGGTACCGTGAAGAAAACACCATTGACTGCGTATAGCCGTCAACGTGCTAGCGGTATTATTGCCGTTAATTTAAATGACGGTGATAGCTTGATTGGTGTAGATATCACTGATGGTAGCAACGAAATCATGTTGTTTACTGATGCTGGTAAAGTTGTTCGCTTTAAAGAAGCAGAAGAATCACCTGTTTTAGATGAAAATGGCAACCCAGTACTTGATGAAAACGGTAACCCGGAAATCAAGTTCAAGGGTGTTCGTCAGATGGGCCGAACTGCAACAGGTGTTCGTGGTATTAAGATGCCTGAAGGGCAACGTGTTGTATCATTAATTGTACCTAAGACGAATGGTGCTATCTTAACCGTGACAGAAAACGGCTACGGTAAGCGTACATTGCTCAGTGACTACCCTGCTAAGAGTCGTGCGACTCAAGGTGTGGTATCAATCAAAGTAAGTGAGCGTAACGGTGCTGTAGTTGGTGCTGTACAAGTTGACGATAACGATGAAATCATGATTATCTCTAATCGAGGTACTCTGGTGCGAACTCGCGTTAATGAAGTTTCTACCGTTGGGCGAAATACCCAAGGTGTTATTTTGATAAGAACTATTGACGAAGAGCAAGTAGTTGGTTTACAACGTATCGAAGAGATCGAAATCGATGAGCTTAACGCTATTATCGAAGGTGAAAGCGTTGAACTAGTCGACACTGTTAATGATGACGCTGGGGATAATCCTCCAGAGGCATAACATTAATCATTAAAGCGGCTTCGGCCGCTTTTTTTTACTATAAAAATCAAAAAAATTAATTGTTAAAATTAGCAATTAAAAACAATTGTTAAATTACTGGAATGAGGAAAGGTAATGAGTATATATAATTTTTGTGCTGGGCCTGCAATGTTACCGCCAGCTGTGATGGAAAAAGCACAAAAAGAATTTCTTGATTGGCAAGATTTAGGTGTATCGGTGATGGAGATCAGTCACCGTAGTAAAGAATTTTTAGCATTAACGGCACAATGTGAAGCAAGCTTACGCCGGTTAATGAATATCAGCGATGAATTTGAAGTGCTGTTTATGCATGGCGGTGGTCGAGGCCAATTTGCTGCAGTGCCACTGAACCTGCACCAAGCAGGTAAAGACGCCGTATATTGTGAAAATGGTGTGTGGTCTAAAGGTGCGGTTGACGAAGCGGTTAAATTTACTACCGTCACTGAGCTTGATGTCCGTAATGACACAAATGAGCAATTTTCTATCAAACCAGTTAGTGAGTGGCAATTTCCAGCCGATCCTTCATACATCCACTATTGCCCAAATGAAACCATTGATGGCATTGAAGTGTTTGATGTACCAAGTCACCCAACAGCGCCGATCGTTGCAGACATGTCATCAACTATTTTATCGCGTGAGTTTGATGTTGATCAGTTTGATTTAATTTACGCTGGTGCACAAAAGAATATTGGTCCATCAGGCCTTGCCATTGTGATCATTCGTAAAACGTTGCTTGAGCGTGAAGGGGTTGCAAAGCCAGGTATATTTGATTACGCACTCGAAGTAAAACAAGGCAGCATGTATAACACGCCACCTACGTTTGCTTGGTATTTAGCGGCAGAAGTATTTGACTGGCTTGAGCAAAACGGTGGTGTTAAAGCCATGGAACAGCAAAATATAGCAAAAGCCGAACTGCTGTATGGCTTTATTGATGAATCACCGTTTTATAGTAATAAGGTTGCTAAGCATTGTCGTTCACGTATGAATGTGCCTTTTTGGCTCAATGATGAAAGCTTAAATGCACAGTTTTTAGCTCAAGCAAAAGAAGCTGGCTTACTTGCACTTGAAGGTCACCGTATTGTTGGCGGTATGCGTGCGAGTATTTACAACGCCATGCCACTTGCCGGTGTACAAGCGTTAGTTGACTTTATGGCGAAATTTGCCAAGGAGCACAGTTAATGGAGCAGTTACGCTTAGAGCCAATCAATCTAGTAAATGGCAGTGTTACCTTACCTGGCTCAAAAAGTTTATCAAATCGTATTTTATTGTTAGCGGCACTTGCGCAAGGCACAACGGTTGTAGAAAACTTATTAGACAGTGATGATATTCGTCATATGCTTGGTGCATTAAAATTATTGGGCGTTGATGTCAGTCTTAATGATGATAAAACTGTAGCCACTGTAAAAGGTGTTGGCGGGCAGTTTTTAACTCCAGCTGAGCCACTGTTTTTAGGTAATGCAGGCACCGCGTATCGCCCACTGACAGCGGTATTAGCCGCTGTGAAGGGAAACTATGAACTAATTGGCGAGCCACGTATGGAGGAACGTCCAATTGGTCACCTAGTTGATGCATTACAAGCGCTCGGTGGGGATGTTAGTTATTTAAAAAATAAAGACTATCCGCCACTTAAAATTGTTGGTGGGCAAATTAATGGCGGCAACGTTGCAATTGATGGCAGTATTTCGAGCCAATTTCTCACTGCATTATTAATGGCAGCGCCGTTATTTAATGGCGATACGTGCATTACAATTAAGGGGACGTTGGTATCTAAACCGTATATTGATATTACCTTAGATGTAATGGCTCGCTTTGGCATATCGGTAACTCACGATAACTATAAAACCTTTACTGTAAAAGGTGCGCAGCAATACCAAGCTGTTGAGCGTATTATGGTTGAAGGGGATGCATCAAGTGCATCTTACTTTGTCGCTGCGGCGGCAATTGCCGGTGGTGAAATAGAGATCAAAGGTGTAGGTGCAAAATCTGTGCAAGGCGATATTGGCTTTGCAAAAGTGATGGAGCAGGTCGGTGCTAAAATAGATTGGTATGACGAGCGCTTAGTGGTACGTAAAGGCGAATTAAAAGGTGTTGATATCGATGCCAATGCTATTCCTGATGCGGCGATGACCCTTGCGACAGTGGCGTTATTTGCAGATGGTCCAACCGCTATTCGTAATATCTATAACTGGCGCGTAAAAGAAACTGATCGCTTACATGCAATGGCGACAGAGCTGCGTAAAGTGGGCGCTGAGGTAGTTGAAGGTGAAGATTTCATCGAAATAACACCGCCAAAACACTTTAACGATGTGGCGATTGATACCTATGACGACCACCGTATAGCGATGTGTTTTGCCATGGTAGCGGTAGGCGGCAAGCCAATAACTATCAATGATCCTAAGTGTACATACAAGACATTTCCAACATTTTTCAATGTACTAGCATCGGTTAGTCAATAAATGACTAAAGTTGAAATATAAAAAGTTACATACAAAAAGCGGATATATTTAATTAAGTAACGTATAATGTCGCAGTTTTATTTTGGTGTGCATTGCAGGAGGTTTAAATGCAGGCGTTATTAATGCCCGTGATCACCGTTGATGGCCCAAGTGGTTCAGGTAAAGGAACTGTTTGTCGCTTGTTAGCCGATAAATTAGGGTGGGATGTATTGGATAGTGGCGCGATTTATCGCGTATTAGCACTAGCAGCACTTCATCACCAAATTGCACTAGACAACGAAGAGGCATTGGTGCCTTTAGCTGCTAACTTAGATGTGCAGTTTTTAGTTGATAGTCAAACTAACGCTGGAAAGGTTATTCTGGAAGGTGAAGATGTATCAACAACAATTCGAAATGAAGAAGTAGGAGCTGCCGCTTCAAAAGTAGCAGCCTTACCGCGCGTTAGAGAAGCATTATTACGGCGCCAACGTGCATTTCGAACTGAAAATGGGCTAATAGCCGATGGCCGCGATATGGGCACTGTGGTGTTCCAAGATGCTCCATTAAAAATTTATTTAACCGCTAGTGCAGAAGAACGCGCGCGCCGACGTTTTGTTGAGTTGAATGAACGCGGTCTTGATGTTACACTAAGTGGTCTATTAGAAGATATTCAAGCACGTGATGACCGCGATATGAATCGTGCTGTTGCGCCGCTTGTACCAGCTGACGATGCTATTGAACTCGATACTAGCGAGCTTAATGCACAGCAAGTGTTTGATAAAGTTATGACTTTATTAGATGCAGCGATCGTCGAAGGTAAACTTCCAAAGCGACGATAAACTATTTATGCGCCAGCAGGATGCCAGTGCTATTTTAACAACCCCATGCAGCATGGTTGCTTATTGGTAATAATATATGAGACGTATATTCGTATGTCAGAAAATTTTGCGCAGTTATTTGAAGAAAGCTTAAAGGGTTTTGAAGCAGAGCAAGGCTCTATCGTTAAAGGTACAGTTATCTCTATCGAGAACAACATTGTACTTGTAGATGCTGGTCTTAAATCAGAAAGTGCTATCCCTGCAGAGCAGTTCAAAAATGCTGCTGGTGAACTAGAAGTTGCTGTTGGCGACGAAGTAGATGTTGCACTAGATGCAATTGAAGACGGTTTCGGTGAAACTATCCTTTCTCGTGAGAAAGCGAAGCGTCACGAAGCGTGGATCCGTCTTGAGAAAGCATGTGAAGAGCAAGAGACTGTTACTGGTGTTATCAACGGTAAAGTTAAAGGCGGTTTCACTGTTGAAGTTGATTCAATCCGTGCTTTCCTACCTGGTTCACTTGTTGATGTTCGTCCAGTACGTGACACAACTCACCTTGAAGGCAAAGAGCTTGAATTTAAAGTAATCAAGCTTGATCAAAAACGTAACAACGTTGTTGTTTCACGTCGTGCAGTTATCGAATCTGAAAACTCACAAGAACGTGAAGAGCTTCTTGCTAACCTTGTTGAAGGTCAAGAAGTTAAAGGTATCGTTAAGAACCTTACTGACTACGGTGCATTCGTTGACCTTGGTGGTGTTGATGGTCTACTACACATTACTGATATGGCGTGGAAGCGTGTTAAGCACCCTTCAGAAATCGTTAATGTTGGCGACGAAATCGCAGTTAAAGTTCTTAAATTCGACAAAGATAAAACTCGTGTATCTCTAGGCCTTAAACAGCTTGGTGAAGATCCATGGGCAGCTATCGCTGGTCGTTACCCAGAAGGTTCTAAACTTTCTGGTCGTGTAACTAACCTTACAGATTACGGTTGCTTCGTAGAAATCGAAGAAGGCGTAGAAGGTCTAGTACACGTTTCTGAAATGGATTGGACTAACAAGAACATCCATCCTTCTAAAGTTGTTAGCTTAGGCGACACTGTTGAAGTTATGGTTCTTGAAATCGACGAAGAACGTCGTCGTATTTCACTTGGTCTTAAGCAATGTATTGCTAATCCTTGGCAAGAATTTGCTCGTCTACAAAACAAAGGCGATCAAGTTACTGGTAAGATCAAATCAATCACTGACTTCGGTATCTTTATCGGTCTTGACGGTGGTATTGACGGTCTTGTACACCTTTCAGACATTTCTTGGAATACACCTGGCGAAGACGCTGTACGTGAATTCAAGAAAGGCGACGAAATCACTGCTATCGTATTGCAAGTTGACCCAGAGCGTGAACGTATCTCTCTAGGTGTTAAGCAAATCGAAGCTGACCCATTCAATAACTACCTTGATGCAAACAAAAAAGGTGCTATTGTTAAAGGTAAAGTGACAGAAGTTGATGCGAAAGGCGCAACTGTTGAACTTATCGAAGGCGTTGAAGGTTACATCCGTGTAGCTGATATCGCTCAAGAGCGCGTTGAAGATGCAACTACTGTTGTTTCTGTAGGCGACGAAATTGAAGTGAAATATGTTGGTGTTGATCGTAAGAACCGCACTTTAAGCCTTTCAGTTAAAGCTCTTTTCGAAGCAGAAGAGAAAGAAGTACTAGAAAAGCTTAAGAAAGAAGAGCCAGTGTTCGAAAACGCAATGGCAGCTGCATTCGCAAATGCACAAAAAGACTAATTAATCAGTCTTAATTGGAAGGGCAGTGTTGCCCTTCCTTTATCTCTTTTTAAGGAAACGTTATGACTAAGTCAGAATTGATAGAACAATTAGCCGAGCAACACGCGCATGTACCTGTGAAAGATGTTGAGAATGCTGTTAAAGAAATTCTTGAACAAATGGCCGGCTCATTATCAAGCTCAGATCGTATTGAAATCCGTGGCTTTGGTAGTTTCTCATTACACTTTCGTTCACCTCGCACAGGTCGTAATCCAAAGACTGGCGACACGGTTGAGTTAGAAGGTAAGCACGTACCACATTTTAAACCAGGCAAAGAGTTACGAGATCGCGTAAACGCGAGCATTGCCTAGTTACTTAGTTGGAGTAGTTACTTGTTTAGGGTATTAAAAATTATCCTGGTAGCAATATGCTTAATTTTTGCATTTGTACTTGGTTCGCAAAATCCACAGTTAGTGCAAATAAATTATATTATTGCCAGCAATACTTTACCCCTCGCAATGATAATAAGTATCTGCTTTGCTTTAGGTGTCGCAATTGGTTGTTTTATTAGCTTTAAATTGTTTTCGCAATTAAAGTGGCAAAACTATCGTTTGAAAAAAAAATTAGCGCCTGAAAAAGATAATAATAAGCTTGTTGCTAATAAAGACACCTAACTATGATTGAGCTTTTGTTTTTACTTTTACCTGTTGCGGCTGGTTATGGCTGGATCATGGGTAAAAATAGCGCTAAAAACCAAGCTCATCAACTTAATCGTCAGATCACATCTGAATACAGTAAAGGCTTAAAGTTTTTACTCGACAGAGAGGAAGATCAAGGCCTTGAGCACTTAATCAACTTGCTTGAAGTCGCCGCTGACTCTGTTGAACATTATTCTACATTAGCAACGATGTTTCGCCGCCGAGGTGAATTAGATCGTGCAATAAAAATCCACGAATTACTGCTCAAACACCCAAGCCTTAATGAACAACAAGCTGCTGCTAGTCGCCTTGAACTTGCTGAAGATTATATTATGGCGGGTTTGCTTGATGGCGCCGAAGAACATTTAGTGTGGTTAGTAAAAGCCAACCACAGTGATGCATTAGAGCCGATACTTAATTTATATTCGCAAACACGCGAATGGGAAAAGGGTATCAATATGTTTGAAGCACACAGTGATTTATTTTCAAAGCCGCAACATTTCAAAGCCATTGCTAACTTTTATTGTGAAGCTGCGTTGCTTAGCAATGATCCGCAAATTATGCGCAAAGCCATTAGCCTAAATCATAAAGCGATCCGCCCATTATATGAATTAGGTAAATCAGCATTTGCAAAAGAAGATTACGTAAAAGCAATTTATTATTGGCGTGAGCTGATCTGTAGTTTCACTTTTTTTGCTCCCTTGTTTATAGATGATTTAGCTCACAGTTATGAGCAATTAAACCTAACCCACCAATTTCATGAATTATTACAGCAGCTACTTGATAAGGGTGGGGTGCTAATAAAAATAAAACATTGCCAAGCATTACTTGAGCAAGGGCACACCGATCAAGCAATTAAGTTTTTAACTGATAGTTTAAAACGTCAGCCAACAATTCGTGGCTTTAGTTTTTTATTACAGCTATTAGCAAAACAAAATAATGATATTAAAGATGTACTTGATCAAATAGATAAACTGGTCACATCTTATATTGCGACCAAGCCAGATTTTCAGTGTCAACACTGTGGCTTTACCAGCCATACAATTTATTGGGTTTGCCCGTCGTGTAAACATTGGGAAACCATAGTACCGAGCCGTGGCTTAGACGGTTTTTAGTTTTCTATAAAAATATTCACTTACTTCTACAATCAGTTTTAGGAAAGTTATGTCTCTCGAACATTCAAAAAAAGTTCTTATCGCCCTCGATTACGATGATCAGCAAACCGCTTTAAACTTTGTAAAGCAATTATCGCCTGATACATGTCGTTTAAAAGTAGGCAAAGAAATGTTTACCTATTTTGGACCTGCGTTTGTTAAAGAGCTGATTGATTTAGGCTTTGACGTATTCTTAGACCTTAAATTTCATGACATTCCAAATACGGTTGCCAAAGCTGTTACAGCAGCGGCAAAAATGGGAGTGTGGATGGTTAATGTTCATGCCAGTGGCGGTGTCGAAATGATGACTAAAGCCAAACAAGCGCTTGGGCAATTTGGTGATAAAGCGCCACTGTTAATTGCGGTTACTGTTTTAACCAGCATGGATGCCGCAGAGCTTACTCGTTTAGGGGTTGATAAAACCCCAGAACAGCAGGTTATTTATTTAGCAAAACTTGCCAAAGAATCAGGCCTTGACGGGGTAGTGTGCTCAGCGCAAGAAGCCAAGCAATTAAAATCGCTACTCGGTAACGATTTTAAATTGGTGACGCCAGGTATTCGCCCTGCGGGAAGTGATGCAGGAGATCAAAAACGTATCATGACACCAAAACAAGCGATTGAAGATGGCAGCGATTATTTAGTTGTTGGCCGTCCAATTACACAAGCCGCAGACCCAGTTGCGGTTCTTAAAGAAATTAATGACTCGATAAAATAAACAGCGGTCTTTTAGCTATTACTAATATTAAGAGCAAAGTACTTACTTTGCTCTTTTTGTTTCTGGGTATACAAACTTAATAACTTGGTTATGAATAGTCTGGAATATGTCAGTTGCGGTCATTCGAAACACAAAGTGGCAAAAGGCAAGGCGCGACCCCATTTTCTAGACGCGACACCATTTTCTCGGATCAATATTCATTACGGGAGATGAACCGCCCATTGCACTTCCTGCTAATAAAAAGCGCATGATGGGGGGGGGAGTTGGAGGTTAGAAACCTCCGGCTACCCGATTATCTCAAGCAGCAACTTCAACTCCAATAATTTTTATTAAAGACTTTGCGATGAGAGAATATTCTTTATCTTTACCTATCTCTATCTGTATTTCTTTGAGAATAAGTTTTTTTAATAAAACACTCTGCTGATTTTCATATTTTTCAACAAGATTTCTAATTGCTGAAATTCTTTCAATCCTTTTCTCTACAAGTTCTGTTCTATTTAACTGTATAACCCTTTCAGTAACTTCTCCTCGTGGTTGCCCTGGCCGTGCATAAATTAATGGGCCTACAGCCATAAGAAATTCATCAGGTGACTCATGATATGGATTAATAAAAGTGCAAGTAGTATCGTACAAATCACTTTTATTCATATTGCAAACAGGACAAGATAACCCAAAATTATCCCATTCATATGCAAGTTCAGGAAACTTAGATTTTGGTTTTATGTGCTCAATGTGCTCCGGAGTAATGTGCTTTATATTGCTTTCACAATACATGCACTTTGAATTTGACTCTTCCCTTAAAGATTCTTTTATGGACGATTGGTTGTACTTGTTTTTTAAGCTTTGAGGTGGTTTCTCACTTCGTGAGATATAATCTAAGAGTTCATCACGCCAAGCGTCAGCATTATCTGTAAGTAACCCAGGCTTTTCACCTTTTGTTATTTTTATCATTTAATGCCTCCACAACTAACGTTACGGCATTAGGCATAAACTCTTCTAGCCCTTTTTCTTTCATTTCAATGCGCATTCTTTGAAAAAGGGTTTCATCAATATTTTGATTAGAGTATTTCTCAATTACTTCTTGTATTTCACTTTCAACCCAGACCGGGACGGTAACAGGCACCCCTAAAACTTCTCGTAAAATTTTTGCAGCAGAACCACTCATGTCGATCATGTCGAGCTTTCTAGAAAAAACTCTGTTTTCATCATTGTATGCCAGAGCGTAAACTGATGAATCTCTAGATGAACTAATAATGAATGGGCTGTGAGTTGCGACTACAAATTGGGCATTTGGAAAGGCTGAAAGTAAATTTGGAATTAACTCTCTTTGCATAGACGGGTGGAGATGATTTTCTGGTTCGTCAATTGTGATTACGTATCTTTCCTTGTTCTGGGCAAACATGAAAATTTGCCATGCGAGACCAATAATTGAAGCAACTCCACCCGAAGCTGCATCTATAGAAAAATCACCTGAACTTGTCACAAGAACAACTTCAGGGATTCTGATTTCCAATCTTTGAAATCCTAAGCTTTTTGGTAAGAGTTTTCTAAGTACATCTTCAAACCCCTCAAACAAATCCGCATATTCTTGATTGGCGACAACATGATTATTTCCATAGCCAAATGTTGCCAATCCTATAAGTGATTGTTTAAGCAAATAGCTTGGACTGATATTTTCTACATAATTACTAGTTCCGGTAAACTTGTTTATTATGTTTGAGTTATATTCGTTAAAATAATCTTCTTTACTTTTGGGCCTTGTTGGGATTGCCTCGACTTCTTTATAGCTATATACAGGCCTATGAGAAGGTATATGCATTCCTCTTACAGATGATTGTCTAGAGAAATTTAAATTATAGCTAGAGCCAGATTCTCTTGGAATTTGTATATCACTGTCGTTGTTGTTTTCGTAAAAAATTTTTCCAACTTTAGTCCAGTGCTGGTCATTTTCTTCTTTCTTAAATAGGTTTTTCCACCATCCAGTAAAAAATGTAATACCCCCTGTTTTTTCATCCATCATGGGAGTTGAAAGAAGTCTAGAATTCCAACCGAAGTGCTGATTCAGAATTCCTAAGAGCGTAGTTTTACCAGCACCATTTGAGCCAGTAATGATAGTGATTTTTGAATCAATATCTACATCGATTTTTTCAAATTGACGCCAGTGGCTAATTTCTATTTTTTTGAACATTCTTGACAGTTTACTCCAAGAGATAACATCTTATTGAACACCATTTTGGTGGTTTATAACACACCAAAACCGCGTATATTATATACCCTGATAATTTCACCAAAAATTACCATTGTAAACAAATAATTAAAATAGCTAGGAATTGAGCTTGTTATTTTGCACCAAAACGGCGTTTAATAATGTTATCGGACAAAATTAGGTTC
This sequence comes from Pseudoalteromonas sp. SG44-1, assembly GCF_014164315.1. NCBI lineage: Bacteria > Pseudomonadati > Pseudomonadota > Gammaproteobacteria > Alteromonadales > Pseudoalteromonadaceae > Pseudoalteromonas > Pseudoalteromonas sp. SG44-1. The sequence goes on along the minus strand of NZ_JACJEW010000002.1, from coordinate 47,501 downwards.
CTACTCAAAGAAGTAGGAATAAATTTAACTTTTTCTGTGTCCGGTTCACGCTCATAGTTGCCATTGAAGCTTATAAAAACAAAAAAGAGCAAAGCTTTCACTTTACTCTTTTCTATATCATTTTAAATTGACCGCTGACCGCTGACCGCTGACCGCTGACCGCTGACCGCTTACTTAAGCCTAATAGCCTTAGCTTCAATATCAATTAGGCCTTGCTTAAACAAACCGCCAATGGCTTTTTTATAATTTGCTTTACTGGTTGAGAAAACTTTTTTAATTGTCTCAGGATCCGATTTATCACCTAAAGCAATAACACCGCCTTCGGATTTTAATCTATCCATTATTTTCTCACCCAAGTCACTTACTTTAGCCATACCTGGTTTTTCAAGAATAACGTCAATTTTTCCGTCTTCACGTACTTTTTGAATAAATCCAGTTAAGCGTTGGCCAACAAACATGTTTTTAAACACCATGTTGTAAAATATAACGCCATAATGTGCTTCTTCTATTAATACTTTATAGCCAATATCGGTTTTGCCAGCGACAATTAATTGTACTTCTTGCAGCGGCGCGTACTCAGGCTCCGTTTTATTGATAAAACGATTAAAGTTATTTGATGCACAAATACGGCCGCTGGCATTATCTAAATACAAACGTACTAAATAAGAATAGCCTTCTTGCATTCTTGGCTTTTGTTCGTTGAACGGTGCCAGTACATCTTTATCAAGCCCCCAATCTAAAAAAGCGCCAATGCTGTTGATTTCTTTAACACGAAGTAGGGCGTATTCACCTACTTGAGCTAACGGCTTTTTAGTTGTTGCGGTGGCGAGATTAGCGTTATCTAAAAAGATAAATACGCTGACACTGTCGCCAGCTTCTAGCTCATGTTTAATTTCACTGCTTGGTAAAAAAACTTCACCCAGATCATGACCATCAAGGTACGCGCCTTCGTTACTTACTTCGTTAACGAATAGGGTTTGGGTGGTTCCAAGGTAACTCATAATTATTCCTGTTCTGGCTTTTTACGACGGCGCATTGGTGCATCACCATCAATATTAAGAGGGGCTTTGATTGGCGCTTGTGGCTTTTTAGGTTTTGCTTTGCGTTTAGTCACAGCTTTTACTTTAGGCTTTACATTTTCTTGTGCTTTAGCCCATGTTGCATCAGGTTTTGGTTCTCGTAAACCTTTAAACTTACCTTTTAACCCTGCTACGGTATGAAACTCAAGTTCATCATTTAAGAATGATTTAATTGCTTTATAGCTTAACCAATCTTTAGGACCGACCAGTGAAATAGCGGTGCCTTTAAAGCCAGCTCGACCAGTACGACCAATACGATGCACATACTCTTCGGCGTGTTTAGGTAAATCAAAATTGATTACATGAGTTACGCTCAGTAAATCAAGACCACGAGAGGCAACATCGGTGGTTATTAAAATTTTAAAGTTTTCACGGCTAAAGCCGTCCATGATATCTAAACGTTTATTTTGTGCTAAATCACCTGCTAATGCTTGGGCTTTAAAACCTTTAGCATTAAGTGATTCGCTTAAACGGCTGGTATCTGTACGAGTCGCTGTAAATATAATGCATTGCCCGACCTCGTCTTGCTTTAAAAAATGCTCAAGCAGCGCTTCTTTATGATCAAGGTGATCTGCTAAATATAAGCTTTGTTTAATATCTGAATGTTGTTCGTTAGCCGCACTAAGGGTAATTTGTTTTGGCTTTTTCAGTAAATTACGTGATAACGCATCGACTTGTGCATGATCCAGTGTCGCTGAAAACAATAATGTTTGGCGCAGGCGATGATCAGCTTGCTCGTTGATCATCTTTAACTGTGCAGTAAAACCTAAATCTAAAATACGGTCAGCTTCATCAAAAATAAGTAACTCAAGGCCACTTAATTGTAATGAACGCTGAGTTAAGTGATCGGCTAAACGACCCGGTGTAGCAATAACAAATTGCGGGTCGTTACGCAGTGCTTTAATTTGATCATTAAAGTTCTCACCGCCTAATATTTTCACCGCTTTAATATTAGTACCTGCAATTAGCAGGCGAAGTTGGGTAAATACTTGGGTCGCCAGTTCACGAGTAGGCGCCACAATAAGCACACGAGGATCACGTTTACTGAGCGCCTTTTGTTTCATAACCCGTTGAACAGCAGGTAATAAAAATGCCAAGGTTTTGCCCGACCCAGTTTTAGACTGGGCGAAAATGTCATGGCCTGCCAGTGCGGTGGGCACTGCATGGGCCTGAATATCAGTGGGCTGGGTGATCCCTTGATGCGCTAATTGTGTTTCAAGGCGAGTATCAATCCCAAGATCAGTAAAATGCAAAGTGTGTTTCTCCAAAATGAGCAATTTGTTTGGGTATAAATAATTTCGCTATTATAGCGCAGTCCCGAGTGTGGCTAATAGTAAAAAGCCAATTATCACTGCTTTTTTTGCATTTAATTAGAAAAAGCGTAAAATACGCGCCCTCAATATGTATTATGCGCCGGATTTACGATTCGGTTACCGCCAATAACGGCTAAAGCAAAATAGGAATCACCATGACTGCTGTCCATAAAGACAATGTAACCAGCGAGCACTTTGTTGTATGTGCACTTTATAAGTTTGTTTCTTTACCTGAATTCGAAGCCCTACGCCAACCATTGTTAGATGTGATGGAAGCCAATGAAGTACGTGGTACTTTATTAATTGCCGCAGAAGGTATCAACGGCACAGTTTCTGCCAAGCGTGAAGGCATTGACAACCTTTTAAGCTGGTTAGACAGCCAACCAAACCTTGATAACATTGTTAGCAAAGAATCATTTGATGATGAATGCCCGTTTTACCGTACTAAGGTAAAACTAAAAAAAGAAATCGTCACAATGGGTGTTGAAGGGATTGATCCGCTGAAAGTGGTTGGCAGTTATGTAAAACCACAAGATTGGAATGCATTGATCTCAGATCCTGAGGTTATTTTAGTTGATACCCGTAACGATTATGAAATCGAAATTGGTACTTTTCAAAACGCAGTAGACCCAAATACTAAAACATTCCGCGAGTTTCCGCAGTGGGCAAAAGAAAACCTGGATCCGAGCAAACATAAAAAAGTAGCTATGTTTTGTACTGGTGGTATTCGCTGTGAAAAATCAACTGCTTACATGAAAGAGCAAGGTTTTGAAGATGTGTACCATCTTGAAGGCGGCATTTTAAAATACCTAGAAGAAGTGCCAAAAGAAGAAACCATGTGGGAAGGTGAGTGCTTTGTATTTGATAATCGCGTAGCAGTCGATCACGACTTGCAAAAAGGCTCATACGATCAATGTCATGCGTGTCGTATGCCAATCACTGAAGACGAAAAACTCAAACCAGAGTACATGGAAGGTGTCTCGTGTCATCATTGTATTGATGATGTTACCGACGAACAACGTGAACGATTTGCTGAGCGTCAAAAGCAAATTGAATTAGCGCAAGCTCGTGGCGAAGGCCATATTGGCAACGAAGCACAAGCCGTTTTACAAAAGCGTAAAGAAGCTAAAAAAGCGCAAAAAGACGCACAGCGTAAAAAGTAATTTAGTAGAGCTATTACTACCGTTTTATAAAGCCTCAGCGTTGTCTGGGGCTTTTTTAAGGTAACCAAGATTGAATGAATTTTAATCGTTAGGTTTTTATTGCACGATAACAGTCCCCATCATAAGGTAAGATATTATGTTTCGAATCATCTCAATCTTTGCAGCTATGCTGCTTTCAACTAATTCTTTTGCTGCAAGTACAGCACAAGAGCTTTTTTCAACAATAAACTTGCGCTTGAGTTACATGGAAGATGTTGCGCTTTATAAGAGTAATAATAACCAAGCCATTGAAGATAAAGAGCGTGAGCTAATTGTTATTAACAATGCAAGTTTGTCAGCAGAAAAACAAGGCTTAAACAAAGAAAGTGTCCTCGCGTTTTTTCGTGCCCAAATATCTGCGGCTAAGGCTATACAATACAGATACCGCGCTGACTTGCTTAGTAAGCCAACAGATAAAGAGCCTAGAAATTTAGATACTGTTATCCGTCCTGCGCTGATAAAGCTAGGGAAAGACATCAATATTGAACTTACACAGTATTTACGTCATGGAGGCGTTTTTTCACAGCAAGAATTTAAAGTTTTTGAACGCACACTAAATTCTCGATATTTAACACGAGCAGACAAAGAGATGTTATTTAACGCCTTGATTGAAATCAGGCTTCAATAATATAAATTTTTATACTAGCAGGTAAGCGTTAATCTATAACAATAGGACAGGCACAAATTTTTAAAAATCATAGCTTTAAGCACAGTTATTACATCAGTGATTAAGCTATTAGTATTTTATGATTCGAGCAACAGCAACTTTATTGATTTAGTATTCAGATCCGGTTATTACCATTGCGTATCCCGTGGCGTGCGTCGTGAATTTTTATGTGGTGAATACCTGTTTTCGGTAAATGATTATGATAGGTGTCATCTTAAGTTCTAAATAAGCGTGTTAACACGGTGATGTTTTTATTAAATCACCATGTATACATGCCAACTTTAGATTAATGTTTTTAAATGCGCTTCGGCGGCATTGGTGAGCTGTTCAGGTGTCATATCTTTGGCGTTATCTACAGCAATAGTGCATTGCTCTAGTGTGTACACATCTTTTTTATACATAAAAATCAGCGGCTCACAACCGTCCTCTTTAGCTTTTGCTGATGTCCAATAAACGGCTGAAAATTCAACATTGCCATGTTCGTAAGACTCAACGCTAACTTCTCCGCTGTGATCGAATTGTAGTTGTTTAGAAAGCTGTTCACTAATGTTGATCAGGTTGACCAAAAATACGGCTTCTTGGTGTGTAATACCATGTATATCGGTAAATTTTTGCTTAAACATAATTGTCCTTTTAAATATAAACTAGCAGGGGGGACCCTAATAAAAACTATTGTTGCATACTATACCTGTTTGCCCACTTACTCAAAAGTACTTAGCAATAAATTAGATATTTTGGACCACTTTCAGGGTTTATTAATCCGTAAATTCAACAATTTTTAGTTCTAAAAGCTCAAACTATCATTATGAGTAAATTTAAGACAATACCTTATTCTGACCAATTAGGCTGTTTATGTATAGGGTCTTTATAGCTAGTTAGCCTCTTAGTATTAAATACACGGCTATAGTTACTTTCCCCTATAAAGGTATTTCAACGTATTGTTTTGACAGTTAATCGAACTAGACTTTTTATTGATCAAAACACTGTTACACTGCGTACCATAATGGAAATAATAATTAATTAGGTGATCTTTTTGAAATTACGAGTTCTTTTAGTCAGTGTTTTTATTACTTGTTCAGCGGTAATGCCATCGGCATTTGCTGCTAATGTAATTGTTGAACCTGTTGCGATGGAACGTGCAAAAGAGCAAGTTCAAGCGGTTGGTAATGCTGAAGCGATTCGCTCTGTTATCCTCTATCCTGCAGTGGGGGATAAAGTGACGGCTGTGCATTTTAAACCCGGTGATCAGGTAACCGCAGGTACTATTTTGTTAGAGCTCGATTCGCGCAGACAAAAAGCGGCGCTTAATGAAGCGAAAATAAAGCTTGCAGATAGTGAACGAATACAAACACGTTTACAGCAAAGTCATGCTAAAGGCGCGGTGCCAAAAAGCGATCTAGATGATGCAAAAACTGTGTATGAGTTAGCTAAGGTTGCGGTGACTAAAGCCGAAACCGAATTAGAAGATCGCCAAGTACGAGCGCCTTTTAGTGGCACCATGGGGTTAACGGATGTCGAAGTTGGCGATCGAATTACCACACAAACAGCCATCGCCAGTATTGATGATACTCGTTCGTTATACATTAATTTTAATGCACCAGAGTCAGCTATTTCAATGCTCAGAACTAGCGGTAACGTGACTGTGATGCCGTGGCAAGGAAGCGATGCGATCAATGCGCAAGTCGCTTATCTTGACTCACGCATTGATCCACAAACACGTACGCTGCGTGTCAAAGCAAAACTGGATAATGCACAAGCACAATTTTTACCGGGTATGAGTTTTAGAGTACATATTGAGGTATTAGGGCAGAGTTTAGCTGCAGTGCCTGAAGCTGCGCTTTTATGGGGGGCAACCGGCCCCTATGTATGGAAAAGTGTTGAGCAAAAGGCAACTCGCGTTGATGTTAAAATCCAGCAACGTTTAGCGGGTCGTTTGCTCGTATCTGGGCCTTTAAACGAAGGTGATATTTTGGTAGTTGAAGGCGTACAACGTTTACGCCCAGCGCAAGAGCTTAATTATATCAAGCCGCTTGCAGCAGCGCAGGAGTAGGTATGAAACAACAACCTATGATGCAAGATCTCCCTTCAATGGCCATTCGCCGCCCAGTGCTTATTGTAGTACTTAATTTACTGATCATTATTGCGGGTATTGCGGCCATTGCCGGGGTTGAAGTTCGTGAACTGCCTGATGTTGATACGCCAAGGATCACGGTGTCGGCTTCATTTCCTGGGGGCTCTCCAGAGACTGTTGATACCGAAGTAACCAGTAAACTTGAAGGGGCGGTAGCCCGCGTAAGTGGTGTAAAAACTATTCGCGCACAAAGTGAAGAAGGCAATGCACGGATTGTTGTTGAGTTTCGTGCTGGTGTTGACCTTGATGATGCTGCGAATGAAACCCGTGAGTCGGTAGCACGTGTACAACGGGAGTTGCCAGAAGAAGTTGAGCGCGTTTCTATTATCAAGGCTGATAATGATGCTGAGGCGGTGGTATCGCTAACCGTATCAAGCGATACCATAGCCCTTGAAGCGTTGACTGAACTGGTTGAGGTTGATTTAGCACCGCAGTTTTTAACCATTCCAGGTGTGGCCGATGTACGTTTAAATGGTGACCGAAAACGTGTTTTACGGGTGCGTCTTGATCCACTTAAATTAACCAGTTTTAATTTAACCGTTCCTGATGTAGCCCAAGTACTGCGCCAAGCGCCATTTGACGTACCTGCCGGTAGTTTGAAATCGACGGATCAACAAATTATAGTGCGCGCAGATGCAACCTCAGTTACCGCTGAGCAAGTGGCCGATATTATTATTCGTGATGGTACGCGTATTGGTGATATTGCGGCGGTGTATTTTGGTCCTGCGGATCCTCGCTCTATGGTGCGCTTAAACGGCCAGCCAGTGATTGGCATGGAAGTTATACGTCAAGCACAGTCAAATACCATTGAAATATCTGACGAAGTATTAAGTTTATTAGCAAAAATGCAAACGCGTTTTCCGGAGCTGAAATTTACTTTAACTTCTGATGATGCACAATTTATCAGGAGCTCAGTTGATGAGGTGATTTACTCACTGGTGCTAACTGTGCTGCTGGTGATCATTACATTATGGGTATTTATCGGCTCTTGGCGCGCGACTTTAGTGCCTGCATTTGCAATTCCTGTTGCCTTGGTTGGTTCATTAGCGTTGATATGGGCACTGGGTTTTTCAATCAATATACTTACTTTGCTGGCATTAGTGTTAGCAACGGGGTTGATTGTTGATGATGCGATTGTGGTCAGCGAAAACATTCAACGTCAACGCGGTTTAGGCCTTGGCCGCCGTGCTGCTGCGGTAATTGGCACGCGAGAAGTGTTTTTTGCTGTTGTCGCAACGACAGCGGTGTTAGCGGCGGTATTTGTTCCTATCGCTTTTTTACCCTCAACCGCAGGGCGATTATTTAGGGAGTTTGGTGGGGTACTTGCGGGAGCGGTGATCATTTCAAGCTTTGTAGCGCTTTCATTAGTGCCAGCGCTCACCTCAAAGCTAAAACTCAAACAAGGTGGTAAACACCCATTTGCTAAAATAGGTCATTGGCTTGCTAATATTTATACTAAAACCATTCATTGGGTGCTTGATCATGCGTGGCTTACGTTTATAGCTAGTATATTAGTCGCTGCGGGTTCGGGTGCTTTGTATCTCAATTTAGATAATGAATTACTGCCTTCAGAAGATCGCGGAAAAATACGTATCTTTGCTCGGGGCCCTGACGGTGTTGGTTTGAATTTTATGGACCGTCAAGCAATGCAAATGGAAGATATTTTGCTGCCGTATGTGCAAAGCGGCGAAATTGAATCTATTTATACTGTTGTAGGGCAGTGGGATCCAAATATTGTGTTTATTACCGTGCCTTTAAAACACTGGGATGAGCGTCATTTTTCACAGCAAGAGATCATTAATAAAATTCGCGGTCCGCTGGGTAATATTCCTGGGGCGGCAGGTTATCCGTCTGGGTCAAATAGTTTAAATTTACGCGGTCAAGGTGGCGGTATTGAGCTGGCACTATTAGGGCAAGATTACCTGCAGATTTATAAGGCCGCACAAGATTTTGCTGCCCAGGTTGAGCAGACTATCCCGTCGATTGACAACGTGCGTATTTCATATCAGCCATCACAGCCGCAATTGCGCGTTAATATTGATAGACGCCGTGCAGAGGAATTAGGGGTGTCACTGAGTGATATATCAATCACCTTACGTGCTGCGATAAATGGCGATGATATTGCAGATTTAAATATTGGTGACCAATCGGTACCGATTATTCTGCAAGCACAAAATCAAACCATTAAAGATCCCAGTGATCTCGCTAATTTATATATCAGTGCAAATAACGGTCAGTTAGTACCACTGAGTAGCGTTGCAACCATTACAGAAGAAGGTGTTGCCGCCGAGCTTGAACGCCACGCACAGCGTCGTGCTATCGAGCTTGATATGGAACTGCCGGCGGACATGAGTATTGCACAGCTGGTATCGCAATTACGTGATATTTCAGAGCAAACGCTACCAAGTGGCATTAGCTTGGCATTTAAAGGTGAAGCTTTAACCTTTGAAGAAACTTCTAATGAAGTATTTATCACTTACATACTGGCATTTTTAATCGTATTTTTAGTATTAGCCGCACAGTTTGAAAATGTTAATAGTGCTGTGGTGGTGATGGTAACAGTACCGTTTGGTATTACATCAGCAATTTTAGCGCTGTATTTAACTGGTACTTCGTTAAATATTTACTCGCAAATAGGTTTGGTGATGTTAATTGGCTTAATCGCGAAAAACGCGATTTTGTTAGTTGAATTTGCTGACCAATTGCGCGACCAAGGTTTAACAGTTCGTAAAGCTGTAGAGCAAGCAGCATTAGTACGTTTAAGACCAATTACTATGACCTTGATATCAACCTTACTAGGTGCACTGCCGCTGATATTATCAACCGGGGCAGGTGCTGAGGCACGTAATGCGATTGGCTGGGTCGTGTTTGGTGGCTTGTCTTTAGCGGTGCTATTTACGTTGTACTTAACACCGGTAATTTACTTGGGCTTAGCACGCTTTACTACACCTCGTGGTGATGAAAGTAAGCAACTTGCGCAGGAGCTTGATAAGGTAGAGTAAATCACAATTAAAATAGCCTAATTAACTATTTATCTTTGAAAAATAAGTTAATTAGGCTCACACTTGGGAAAGCTATCCCCAACAGGTTTTTTTTATGCAAGCCGAACAAGTAGAAATCGCGCAGTTTTTAGCACAACACCCGCCTTTTGACAGCCTACCGAGCAAAGCAATCAATGAGCTCGCGCAACAAGTTGAAGTCGCTTACTTTAGAGCGCACACCGATATTTTATTATTTGGTCAAGATATCGCTGATCTTTATGTGATCAGAAGCGGGTCTGTTGAAATGTATCGACGTAATGGGGAACTGGATAATCGTTTAACCACTGCGGGTATATTTGGGCAGATGGGTTTACTGATGAATCGCAAGGTGCGCTTTCCAGCTAAAGCACTTGAAGATACGCTAGTGTATTGCATTAATGTTGAACTATTTAACCGCTATTGCGACGAATTTGATTCATTTGCTGACTATTTTGAAACGGATGGTAATGTTCGTTTACATCAGGCAATTGTTGAACAAGCCGATGGTAATGATTTAACCACAGCAAAAGTAAAATCGCTGATCCACCGTGATGTGGTGACAGTTAATACTGATTCAACGGTGCAACAAGTTGCCCAGCTTATGACTGATGAATCGGTGTCATCGGTTTTAGTTACTGATAGTACCAAACCTATTAACGACGACCCAGAGGAAGATGATGGTCAAGTTGTTGGTATTATCACAGACAAAGATTTACGTACCAAAGTCATTGCTCATGGCCTTGCATTTGACACACCCGCGCATACAATAATGTCTACAAACTTGGTTTTATTAGATGCCAATGCCTATGTTTTCGAAGCTGTACTTGCGATGCTACGTGATAACTTACATCACTTACCGGTGGTCCAAAAACGCCGTCCAATTGGGGTTATTTCTCTTTCTGATATTTTACGCTATGAATCACAAAGCAGCTTGCTATTGGTACGTGGAATACTTGCGCAGCAATCGATTGAAGATTTAACACACTATGCACGCCAGCTGCCGAATGTGTTTGTACGGATGGTAAATGAAGATGCAAACTCGCATATGATTGGCACGGCAATGGCTGTGATTGGCCGCACTTTTAAACAAAGGTTACTGGTATTAGCTGAAGAAAAGTATGGGCCGCCTCCGGTTGCATACTGTTTTATCGCTTTAGGTTCAATGGCGCGGGATGAGCAACTCATTGTTACTGATCAAGATAACGCGCTCATTCTAGATGATGATTATGATGATGAACTTCATGATACGTATTTTCAAAATATTGCCGATTTTGTTTGTGATGGTTTAGCTCAATGCGGTTATACCTATTGTGATGGCGAAATAATGGCGTCATTTAAAAAATGGCGAAAAACACGTGCACAATGGTTTGAGCAATTTGCTCAGTGGATAGAGCTGCCTAAACCGCAAGCCTTACTAAATAGCTCCATATTTTTTGATTTAGACGGGGTGTGGGGTAAAACCAAATGGGCCGATGAGCTTAAAATATTTATTGCCAAACAAAGCAAAGTTAATCGCGTATTTTTAGCTAATATGGCTGCAAATGCTCGCAACAGAACCCCACCATTGGGGTTTTTTAAAGGCTTTGTTATGGAGCACAATGGTCAGCATAAACGTTCTATGAATTTAAAGCGCAGAGGCACAGCGCCGCTTTCAGATGTTATTCGTGTTCACGCATTGGCGGTTGGATCACGTAAGCAAAACTCGTTCGAACGCTTAGAAGATATTATTGAAGCCAAGCTCCTACCGCAAGGCAAAGCACAAGATTTGCGAGATGCGCTAGAATATATTGCCATGATGCGGATCCGTCACCAAGCATGGCAAATTGAACAAGGGGAAGAACCCGACAACGATTTAGACCCTCATTTATTATCGCCTTTTGAGCAGCGTAACTTAAAAGAAGCTTTTGCAATTTTAGAAAAAGCACAAAGCTATTTGAAATTTAGTTACTCAGCAAACTCTGGGGTAAAGTAATTTATGGCTTTCAAAAAGCAAGCAATGATTGACTGGGCAACACGCTATAAAAATTTATTAAGCGGCGCTCAAAATGACACTATCAAACGTTTTTATGGAGCTGCTTTTAGCGATAAATTCGCAGCAATTAAAGATGTGCCATTTGTTGCAATGGACTTTGAAACAACCGGTTTAGATAGCACCAGTGATGATATTGTCAGTGTTGGTTTAATTCCTTTTAATTTACAGCGTATATATTGCAAAGATAGTCGCCATTGGGTGGTGCGCCCTAGGCGTAATTTCAACGAGGGATCCATTGTAATACATGGCATAACGCATTCAGAAATTGACGATGCCCCGGATTTTAACCAGATTATTGAGCCATTATTGCAAGCACTCAGTGGTAAAGTGGTTGTTGTACACTATGGCGCGATTGAGCGGCACTTCTTAAATACTGCACTGTTACTTAGGCTTAACGAGGGGATCAACTTTGCTTTGGTTGATACCATGGAAATTGAACGAAAAGCCTTAAAAGCCAGGCAGGGTTTGCTAGGTTGGTTATTTAATTCTAGGTTAGGATCGCTTAGATTAGGTGATTGTCGCCAGCGCTATTCATTACCTGTGTATAAAAACCATAATGCTTTAACAGACGCTTTAGCAACAGCTGAACTGTTACAAGCACAATTGAGTCACCATTACCGAGAAGATACACCGATCTCGCAGTTATGGAGTTAAAAATTTCTTAACCTGAACTTTGGCTAATAAGCTTAAATAAAAAAACGCCGCAAATTTGCGGCGTTTTTGGTTTTATATAGCGTTTATTTAGCCGGTAACGGCTCAGTTCTCAGACCTAAAATAAGGCTTAAACACATAAACAGCAAGACGATTGTAAATGGTAAGCCGGTAGAGACCGCACCTGCTTGCAGTGCTTCGATTGCTTGTGTACCACCAATCCACAATAGCGCGGCTGCAATAGCACCTTCAATAGATGCCCAAAAAATGCGTTGTGGTACTGGCGCATCAATTTTCCCGCCAGCAGTGATAGAGTCTATTACTAATGACCCTGAATCAGATGAAGTGATAAAAAACACTAAAACTAATAGCACAGCAATTACAGACAAAATATTAGACATAGGTAATTCATCTAGCATTTGAAACATAGCCATAGGGACATCGGTTAAACCATTTAGGCCAAGTGCGCCAACACCATTGACTACTTGATCAATTGCAATACCGCCGTAAATTGACATCCATAAAACTGTAACCAATGTTGGAATAAGTAATACCGCAATCAAAAATTCACGAATAGTACGACCGCGTGATACGCGAGCGATAAACATGCCTACAAACGGTGACCACGAAATCCACCAAGCCCAGTAAAATACAGTCCAGCCATGCATCCATGTTTCGTCTTCACGGCCATGTGGATTACTTAATGGAATGATATTTTCTACATAACCCATAAAGGTGGTAGGAATATTACCCATCGCAACAGCAAAGCCAACTAAGCAAACAAATACCAATAGGGCAAAAGCAATTAGCATGTTGATATTACTAAGGAGTTTTACACCGCCATCAATGCCGCGCACAACGGAAATAATAGCCAGTAGGGTAACGCCAACAATAACGAGTATTTGTGAGCCAATGCCACCTTCGAGACCAAACACGTGGTTTATCCCCGCAGACGCTTGCTGAGCGCCTAACCCCAATGATGTTGCCAAGCCAAATAAAGTTGCCAGTACTGCTAAAATATCAATGATATGACCAGGCCAGCCCCATGCTTTATCGCCCAATATAGGGTAAAAAATTGACCGGATAGACAGTGGTAAACCTTTGTTATATGTAAAGAATGATAGTGATAAGCCAACTACAGCATAAATAGCCCAAGGGTGCAGGCCCCAATGGAACATAGTTGCCCCCATTGCCAGTTTTGCAGCTTCTGGGGTGTTGGCTGTTACATTCAGTGGTGTTTCATACCAACCAGTAAAATATGCAACCGGTTCAGCTACCCCCCAAAACATTAAGCCAATACCCATGCCTGCGGCGAATAACATAGCGAGCCATGAAACACGAGTATATGAAGGCTTAGCATCACTGCCTCCTAAACGGATCTTTCCGTAAGGAGAAACAATCAGTGCTAAACAAAAAATAACGAAGAAGTTTGCAGCCCACATAAACAAGGCATCAAAATTATTAATTATATCGAGTTTCACACCATCAAGTGCTGCTTTTGCAGTTTGTGGATCGGTAGCGAGAATGGCGATTAAAAAGATGACAATCAGGCCCGCGCTGATGCCAAAAACAGGGTTGTGTATATCAAATCCCCATTTTTGCACGTTATCCTGACCTACGGTGTAATCCGTATTGTCGATACTATATTTGTCATGATTTTCGCTCATGCAATACCTCTTTTGTTGTCCTAACAAGCTGCTTGTTACCAGCAACATACCTAATTTAATTAGTCTAAGTAACTTGAAGCTTCGGATAATAAATCACTACGTTAGTAAATTTTTAAAGCAAAGTTCAGGTTAGGTAATAATTGATACTTTAATTTATTTGAAGACTAACTAATTTAAAAGATGATCATACAGCTACTAGTGTATGAGTTAAATACCAAATGTAAATGATTTTGTTGTTAAATAGCGGCTTATATGGCCATTGTAACCATTTTTATGTTTTTATATAAAAGTACATAATTCGCAAAAGGTCAAAAATTAGTTTGATTGTTAAAGTAATCGCGGCTGTTTTTTGTGGTTAATTGAGCTATTATTTTTTGTAGTTGTAAAAGGCAGTTGCACGAGATTGACGTTTTATAGTCGCAGTAATGAAAGCGTAATATGAATATGATTTAACATTAGATGAGCTATATCATTGATCAGTAGCGATAAGGAATTTAGTCATTACTATGAGTAACCATGGCAAAGAGAACACTAAAAACACGGCTGATGAGCATCAATTAGCTCAGCATTATCATCGCGTTCGACACCACAGCGTGACGTTAATAAACTCGTTATCAGCAGAAGACTGCCAATTACAAGCTATGGCAGATGTAAGCCCTAGTAAATGGCACCTTGCGCACACAACGTGGTTCTTTGAAACTTTTTTGCTAATTGCACATAGCTCTCACTACACAGTATTTAATCCTAAATTTAAAACTTTATTTAACTCATATTATAACGGTATAGGTGAACAATTTAAGCGTGCCTGCAGAGGGAGTTTATCGCGGCCTAGTTTAGATGACGTGATTACCTATAGAGAATATGTTGACCGGGCGGTGATTGAATTACTGAGTGCACCGTGTAGCGAGTCAATAAAGCAAGTTATTGAATTAGGACTTAACCATGAACAACAGCACCAAGAACTAATGCTGATGGACATTCAATATAACTTTTCAGTTAATCCGTTGTTTCCTGCTTATTGTGACACTAACAATATCCGTATAGAAAATCCTGTTACGCAAGCCAGTCCTCTTAGCTTTGTGGCATTCTCAAAGCATACTGCACATATTGGTGCAACTGAGCAAACGTTCAGCTACGACAATGAACGGCCAACTCATCAAGTGCTTATTCAGCCATTTAAATTTGCTAACCGGTTAACTACCAATGGTGAGTATTTAGCGTTTATACAAGACGGTGGTTATCAAAATCCAGAGCATTGGCTCAGTGACGGTTGGGCGCAGATAAATAATGCTCGGCAAACTGCGCCACTCTATTGGCATAAAGTAAATAATGAGTGGTTTGAATTTACATTAGCTGGATTACAGCCTTTGGCGCTAAATGAGCCGCTAAGCCATGTTACCTTTTACGAAGCAAACGCTTTTGCACATTACTCACAAGCACGCCTCCCAACCGAATTTGAATGGGAAAGCGTTGCTAACAGTAATGCGGCGCAAACTATCACCCAGCTGACCGACAACTGTTGGCAGTGGACAAACAGTGCCTATTTACCGTACCCAGGCTTTAAGCCAATAGCAGGCGTGGCAGGGGAATACAATGGTAAATTTATGGCGAACCAAATGGTACTGCGCGGTGGCTGTAAACTTACCCCACAAAATCATTTAAGACTAACTTATCGCAATTTCTATTACCCACACCAAGCGTGGATGCGCAGTGGTATTAGACTCGCTAAGGATTGAGCATGAGCCAAGTAACAACATTAATGACAACCGACATTGATAACCGCTTTTTAAACGATGTTATTGCGGGACTGTCACAGCAGCAAAAGAATCTACCCTGTAAATATTTTTATGATGATAACGGGGCCGCTTTGTTTGAGCAGATCACTGAGCTTGATGAGTACTACGTGACACGCACAGAGCTGAGCATTTTAACCAAGCACAGCCAAGCAATTGCCAAGTTGCTTCCTGATAACTTATCAATCATAGAGCCGGGCTGTGGCTCGGGTAAAAAAATTGCTTATTTGTTAGCGCACTTAGTGAATGTGAAAAGTTTTGTGCCATTTGAGATCTCTAATGAAATGCTTAATTACTCACTGGCCCATTTATCTCCATTATTTCCTGAGTTAGCTATTTCGCCGTTGTTGGGGGATTTTACTCATAGCCAAATGGTAAAGCAGTTAAGCCGTGAAACACAATTGGATAGCCAAACGAATCTCGTGTATTTTCCAGGCTCAACAATAGGCAATTTTTCACCACTAAAAGCCATTGAGATCATGAAAAATTTCCATCGGTTATGTGGTATTAACGGTTATGTACTGATTGGCATTGATTTGCTCAAAGACCGTCAAGTATTACTTGATGCTTATGACGATAAACAAGGCGTCACCGCGGCATTTAATAAAAACTTACTCCAGCGTATTAATGCTGAGTTAAATGCTGATTTTGATCTTAGCCAGTTTAATCACCAATCACGGTTTAATGAAAAACTAAGCCGTATTGAAATGCATTTGATCAGTAACTGTGCTCAAACAGTCACCGTTAATGGCGAATCATTTAGCTTTTCTCAAGGTGAGAGCATCCATACAGAAAACTCCCATAAATACGCACTACAGGCATTTACTGAACTTAGCGCCCAAGCTGGATTACGTTTAGAGCAAACGTGGCAAGACGAGCAGGGTTATTTTGCATTGTGTTTATTGAGGCCAATTTAAATAATGCACAGTCCATCATTTATTATTTAACTGTACTTAGCTAAAAATGCTGCGCAAATTGATTTTTTAATAGTATAAATACTGCATTAAACCTACGGCTGCTGGTGCAGCCATTATAAAACCTTATTACGAAGAGGTTAGTGTGGACAGTTCTACTAAATTAAAAACGATTGCAGCACATTTATTTGCACAACGCACAAGTGCAGCGCCACAATCAGATTTACCGCCACAATTAGCATTAACAAGCACTGAAGATAGTTTAGCTGTTCAACAATTGATGATTGCATTAAACAAGGGCCAAGTATTTGGTTGGAAATGCCTATTACCACTTGATAACGGTGCGATTATTTTGGCTCCAATATTAAAGCCGCCGCAATCATTTGCACAAATCTGCAGATTATATACTGAACAAAACAAGGCACGGATAGAGCCTGAAATTGCTTTTGTGTTTGCGCAAAATATGCCAAAGCAGGCCAGCTATAGCGAAGATGAAATTGACCACGCGGTGAGTGACACGCATATGGCACTTGAGCTGATCCAAAACCGTTTCTCTACAGCGTATCAAGCAAATCACTTTGCAAAGTTAGCGGATGGTTTAAGTAACCAAGGGGTGTTACTTGGTCCTAAAATTAATAAGCAAGTAGCTTATGATGCGGCACATATTACTATCGCGATAACACAAAATAATCGCTGTCATAGCTATCTTGGCAAGCACCCATGTGGTCTGGCACAAACACCAATCTATTGGGCAGTAAATTATCTGGCTAAGTGTGGGATCACGCTCGCTGCTGGGCAAATTCTCATAACAGGCTCATATTGTGGTGTTATTGAGTTAGACACTGATGTTGATACTGAAATTGACTATGCAGGGCTTGGAAAATACACCGTCAAATTTAGTGGCTTAACTGATAATGACGCTGTTATCTTTTAAACGGTAATTAATGGTTGCTCCGAAAACAGAATCTTGGAAAAGCTGGCCATGTGTTTGTTCAGTGTATTGTTTGATTATGGGGGCAATAATGCTGATGGCTGAACCTGTAGCGCTATCTTCATCCACGCCATAATAAGGAGCAAAATATCGAAAATGCCACTGTGTGGTTTGATTAGCTGTTTGGCGTTGTTGCAATACAATCACTGCATTTGGGTAGCATTGTAATTGTGCTGTATTTATCGCGAGTGTTTTTAAAGGCTGATCACTGTTAATCATCACAGTACTGTAGCCGTTAATTTTTGCTGTTTTATAGCTTTGCACTATTGAGGTAGGAATGGCTTGTTGCAGCAGAACCTCTGTTTGTACCTCGGTGCTATCAATGGTGGCTAATTGTAGTTGCAGTGCGCGTTGATGTATTCTGATTTTAAATACTTCCCCTGTATTTGTATAAAAGGTGTTTGGGCTAAACCCTTGCCATTTTTTTAAAAACAGTGCAGCGGCGAGTGTCCCATGACCACAGCGGCTGATCTCATGGCTGTGATTAAACCAACGAATAGGGCATCGATTTTTTTTGATATTGGCTTGATTTAAAAATACGGTGGCGTGCTGAGCGGTGTTTTTTGCAATGCGCTGCATTAGTTGAGTTGTTAACCCTGTTTTATAAATAACAATTAACGCAGACGAACCTTTACAGCGTCTCGCTGTATCGTTAAAAACTTGCTCAATAGCAAAAGACTGCACAAAGCGCGGGGCTTTGTGCAGTCTGTGAGTTATTGCCAGATTTAATAAGCGACTAGGCTTATTATTTCTTTTGTGCATAGGCGTCGTTATGAATACCTGCGGCACGACCTGATGGATCGGCATTATTTTGAAATGATGCATCCCATAATAACGCTTCAGGCGTTGAACAGGCGACTGACTTACCGTGTGGTACACATTTAGCGGCTGCATCACCTGGGAAGTGAGATTCAAAAATAGTACGGTAGTAATACGCTTCTTTTGAATCAGGTGTGTTAATAGGGTATTTAAATTTTGCGTTTTCAAGCTCTTGATCGGTTACTTGCTCGTTTACAAACTCTTTTAATGTATCAATCCAGCTGTAGCCTACACCATCCGAAAACTGCTCTTTTTGACGCCATAACACTTCATCAGGTAAGTAGCCGTCAAAGCCTTCACGTAAAATATGCTTTTCAATTTTGCCATCTTTACACATTTTAGCTTCAGGGTTGATACGCATAGCAACATCAACAAACTCTTTATCAAGGAAGGGAACGCGGGCTTCTACACCCCATGCCGCCATTGATTTATTTGCGCGTAAGCAATCAAACATGTGCAGTTTAGATACTTTACGGTTTAATTCTTCATGAAACTCTTGTGCATTTGGTGCTTTATGAAAGTACAAGTAACCACCAAATAGCTCATCAGCGCCTTCACCAGAGAGCACCATTTTAATACCCATCGCTTTGATTTGGCGAGCCATTAAGTACATCGGAGTAGAAGCACGGATCGTAGTTACATCGTAGGTTTCAATGTGATAAATAACTTCACGTAGGGCATCAATCCCTTCTTGAATCGTAAATATAATCGGGTGATGAACAGTTCCTATCATATCAGCTACTTTTTGTGCAGCCGCTAGATCTGGGGAGCCCTCAAGGCCAACCGAGAAAGAGTGCAGCTTAGGCCACCATGCATCGCTTTCATCATTATCTTCAATACGTTTTGCTGCAAAACGTTGGGTAATAGCTGAAATAACGGATGAATCTAAACCACCTGACAACAACACGCCATAAGGTACGTCACACATTAATTGACGTTTAACGGCGGCTTCAAGTGCATCTTTGACGTCTTCGGCTTTTGCGCTGTTATCTTTAACTGCATCGAAGCTTTGCCAATCACGGGCATAATATGGGCGCAATTGACCATCTTTACTCCATAAAAAATGTCCAGGAGGAAATTCTTCAATATGCTTACAGATTGGTGAAAGTGCTTTTAGCTCTGAGGCAACATAAAAGTTACCGTGCTCATCGTGGCCAGTATAAAGTGGAATAATACCAATATGATCACGGCCAATTAAATAAGCGTCTTGTTCTTCGTCATATAAACAAAAAGCAAAAATACCGTTCAGATCATCTAAAAATTCAGGCCCTTTCTGTTTGTATAACGCTAAGATAACTTCACAATCTGATTGAGTTTGAAAAGTGAAATCGGTTTCAAGGTTAGCGGCAAGTTCTTTGTGATTATAAATTTCGCCATTAACAGCTAGAATATGAGTTTTTTCAGGGTTGTATAAAGGCTGTGCACCGCTTGATACACCAACAATGGCTAAACGTTCATGCACTAAAATCGCTTTCTCAGATGAATATACACCAGACCAATCAGGCCCGCGGTGACGTAATAATTTTGACATTTCAATTGCTTGCGTACGCAATGGAGCGGGATCAGACTTTATATCTAATACACCAAAAATTGAACACATAGTAACTCCTCATTCCTATCATGTGTGTTAGTTAGGTCATAATACCTAACCATTCACGTTTGTTTTAACAGAAATAATTAACTAAGTCACATAGCTTTTACAATATTTTCAGAATAATTTATGCACCAGCATGGCCGCTGATGCACCAAATTGGTCAGTGGGTGGTGCCAGCCGCGACTTTTACATCTTGTTTTGCAACAATAGCTTCGTTGATCATTACTTTTAACGCGCTTAGCACGGTTTCTTCGCTCATACTCGGTGCGCCATTATGGTGCACAGCTTGGCTTGGTAAATAAGGGATATGCACAAAGCCCCCTTTGATGTGTGGTTCATGCTCATTGATATGATGTAATAGACCATACATAACGTGATTACACACATATGTACCCGCTGTATTAGAAATGGCGGCTGGGATCTCACTTTGTTGCAGTGCTAATAACATGCGTTTGATAGGTAATTGTGCAAAATATGCGGCAGGAGCATTTTTGACGACGGGGTGATCAATGGGTTGCTTTCCTGCGTTGTCTTTAATTCGGGCATCATCAATATTAATCGCGATACGCTCTATGCTTATTTCACTGCGGCCACCGGCTTGCCCGATACATAATACTAGAACCGGATGATGCTGCTCTATGGCTTTATAAAGCACCTCTAATGAGGTATTAAACTCACACGGTAGCTCAAGGGCTATTACTCGGTGTTTAGCGATTAAATGTTCGTCGAGTTTGCTTACCGCTTGCCACGACGGATTGAGCGATTCGCCGCCAAATGGTGCAAACCCAGTTATCAATACGCAGGGCATGCTTGATGTCAGTTTAGTCATTAAAAACCACCATATACATTAAAATAATATTGACCGTTAATAAGGCCAGCGCAGTAGGTATTTGCACCTTTATAACATGGTATTTGTCTTTTAGGTCGAGTAATGCCGCTGGAATGATATTAAAGTTTGCTGCCATTGGCGTCATTAACGTTCCACAGTAACCACTGTACATCCCAATTGCTACCAGTGGTGCGGCGCTGGCGCCATGACCTTCGATTAAAAAAGGCATAGCAATACCCGCAGTCATTACCGGAAATGCAGCAAACGCATTTCCCATCACCATGGTAAATAACGCCATGCCAACACAATACAGCACCACCAGCATAAAACGATTCTCTGGCGCTATAAATAAAGTAACCAACTCTTTAATTGAGTCACCTGTTTGCGCCACAATAAACACGCCACCAAGCATTGCTAGCATTTGTGGCAGTATTGCTGCCCAACCGATAGAATCTAGCAGCCGACGGGATTCAGTGACAGCTTCAATCGGATTTCCCCCAGTAATTTTCCAGCCAATCAGTAGCGCAGACACACACGCTATAGTGAGCGATGCGAGAGTTAAATGACGTTGATCAAGTAAGTAATAATCACCAATTGCGATACCATCAAAAGAAACAGTCAGTAATACCGTGATCACGGGTATCATTAATGCGGGAACAAATAATTTATTGCCCAGGCGAGAGGCCGATTGTGTTTGTTGCTGTTCAGTGAGTGGTTGATAACTGCCCATGCTTACTAGGTTTAAGCCCGCTAATAGGGCAATTAATACTACGCTCACACCAACCCATAAATAAGTGTTGGCTTTGCCGAACAAGGCAATAGATACATCACCAAATAAAAAACTGCTACCAAATAACAACCAAAATAATGCTGTGGTGAGCCTTTTTGGATGGTTTTTGTCTTGCAGCGTTCGAACAACTAAAAACATCACAACGAGACCAATTAATAAATAAATGTTCTCAATGGTGATAATTGTAGCGTTTGAGTTAGTTACATAGGTTGTTAGTACTTTACTCATCACACTTCCTGCTGTTTGTAGTGAGCAACAGCCAGAGCTATTTTTGCTTCTAAACGAGATAATCTAAATAAATGAATAATGAGTGCGGCAATGGCGGTCGGAATAGCCCATAAACCAATATGCAGCGGCTCAATACCGGCAATGCCGTTTTCCTTTAAGAAGGCATCCATCAATAGTACAGCACCAAAAGCAATGAAAATGTCTTCTCCAAAGAACATCGCAATATTATCAACGGCAGCTGCATGGGCGCTGATCATGGCTTTTATGGGTTTTGGCAGCTCACCGTGTTTATTGGTCGCGGCACCTAATGCCATGGGGGCTAATAATGGACGAACAGTTTGTGCTTGACCGCCAAGGCTTAATAATCCTAGGGCTGCTGAGCATTCTCGAACGATAAAATACAGGGCTAATATACGTGCGCTGGTGGCACTTTGAATTTGTGCAATCCAGTTTTTCGCATGCTGTTGTAAACCATAGCGCTCTAGCAGTGCGATAACGGGTAAAATAAGAATAAAGCTGGCCAGTTGACGAGAGTTCATAAACTTCTCGCCAAAGGTTTGCAAAAGGGTGAGGATATCTAAATTTACCGCCCAACCAGTTGCAAGGCCAGCAACGGTTACTACAATCAGTGGGTTAAAGCGCAAGGCAAATCCTAGCACAACCACTGGAATGCCAATTAATGGCCAATAATTAAGATCAAACATCATAGTTCCTACACTGTGCTGTGTTTATTATTATTTATTAAGCTGAGCTTTTATTTAGTGATTGGTTATCTGATGCTCAAGTTTTTTAGTGCAATAGTCAATTGTTGTAGGTGAGCGTCAAGTTTTCGCTGCGCAGTATTTGCAGCTGCTAGGTTGACGAATTCAAATATTACAAAGTCACCAGGTTTAAGTTGTGCAAATTGGTGTTGATCCGCACTTATTATAGTACCAAGTAGCGGGTATCCTCCGGTTGTTTGGCCATCATTTAGCAAAACGATAGGCTCACCACTGGGTGTTAGTTGGATAGAGCCCGGACTAACAGCTAAAGAAGGCAATGAATGTGTATGCATTAATTGATTATGTTCCGTACTGAGCCTTACTCCCATACGATTACTTTGCGGACTGACTTGCCATTTCGTCTGGGCAAAAAAATCACTAAATTGTTGTGATAGTAATTGTTGATGTGGGCCTGAATGGACGCGGATCACACTGCGCTTAGCGGGGGCAATCGCTCCACGTTGCGGCCAATTGCCATCAAATGGCGTGATTGGGACTTGATCATTGGCTTGTAAAGGCGCGCCCGTTAGGCCACCAAAACCTGCTGCAATATCGGTGGCTGTTGAATTCATCACTGCATGACAATCAATGCCGCCTTTAATTGCGAGGTAGCTGCGAAACCCTTGCCGAGCGGTGGCAAATGTCAGTGTTTGTCCTTGCTCTACTGGGTAACTCCAGCCGGGATAAATACTTACCCCATCAAGCTTTGCTTGCATATCAGCGCCATGCAGCGCAATAACAGTGGCACATTGAAACTGTAATTGTGCTAAGCCTAAAGTGATCTCAATAACACTTTGATTATCATCATTGCCCACTAAACGATTGGCAATGATCATTGCATAAGGGTCAAGCGCACCAGATTGGGCAATTCCTAAATGACGATAGCCATGACGGCCGAGATCTTGAATCGTCATTTGCATTCCGGGCTTTATTACGGTGATCATAATACCGACTCCTTAGTAATAAATTGCAGCGTATCGCCCGGTTGTATTGCGCATGGTGGAGTATTTTCACTGTCAAATAATGCAAAATCACTGTGGCCGATAATATGCCAACCACCGGGCGAATCAGCTGGGTAAATCGCGGTTTGATTAGCGCCAATGGCAACCGAACCTTTGGGCACTCGAGTTCGCGGCTGTGCTCTGCGCGGAGTATGTAATTGACTATTCAGACCGTGCAAATATGCAAAGCCTGGCTGAAAGCCTAAAAACAATACTTGATAATGCCCTTGGCTATGTATATCAATTACTTGTTGTGGCGATAAATTGTGATACTCAGCTACATAGTCTAGATCTGGGCCATAGTCACCACCGTATTGGGTAATAATTTTATGATGCTTACCCTGATAGTCGTGCGGATTTATATTTGCCCACCAAAGTGCTAACTGAGCTTGCCAGTGAGCAAGCGAAGTAGGGTCTATTAAATAAACTGTCAGCGAGTTCATTGCGGGTACTACATCTATAAAGGCGTCGCTGGTGTTGCATTGTTGCACTAGTGCCCAGATTTTTTTTTGAATGCTCAGACTGTCATCGTTTAGGGCAGTGGCATCAAGCAATATGCTGTTATTACTGAGGACACTAATAGTTGGAGAGATAGTTTGTTGATCCATAGCCAAATGTATTTATTATTCTTGAATACCTCAAACTAGCATATAACGTATGAAATGTTTATAGCGATGCGACTAGTTAACAACCTTGCAATATTAACATTACCCAGTGTAGCGCAAACACATTAGTTTGGTTATGGAATGTTCTGGACTAATACACGTAAACTAGATATGTGAGTCAGACTATAAAAAACTGTGGCATATCACTCACTATTGCTTAGAGTAGGTGTTTGATAATGCCACAGTTGTTATAACAACTAATGATGTTAGTAGAATGCATTAAGTTATAATAGCTTACTGCTAATTACTTAACAGCCACTCACTGAGCAAGCGCACACCATAACCTGTGCCGCCTGGTGAAATTTCATCTTTTCCTTTAGTTGCTAGTGCATTACCTGCAATATCTATGTGTACCCAACGAGTTTCACCAGCAAAATGTTGCAAAAAGCTGGCGGCCGTTGTTGCTCCGGGGCCACTTGAGCCTAGGTTTTTAAGATCGGCAATGTCTGAACTTAAGGTTTCTTTATATCCCAGCGGTAAGCGCCATAGGTTTTCGTTTACTTGCATTCCAGCTAAAGTGAGTTGCGTAACAAGCGTATCGTCATCAGAAAACACCGCCGCATAATCGTTACCTACGGCTTTGATTTTAGAGCCGGTAAGGGTGGCAACGTCTATCATGATCTCGGGCTTGAAATATTCACGTGCATACCACATTGCATCACTTAATACTAAGCGTCCTTCTGCATCAGTATTAACAATCTCAACGCTTAAACCTTCTGCGGTGCGAACCACATCACCAGGGGCAACAGCGTATTGCGACACCATATTGGCAGCCATTCCCATAACGGCAACAATGTTTTTGTCAGCTTTTGCAAGCGCCATTGCTTTGATAGTCCCAAGTACAGCGGCGGCGCCAGCCATATCAGATTTCATACGCGCAATTGATGCGCCTGTTTTGATACTATAACCACCAGAGTCAAAGGTGATCCCTTTACCAACCAGAGCAATAGGGGTCGCGTTTGAGCCTTTGTAATGTGCAACGACTAAGCGAGCGCCTTGTTCGCTGCCACGCCCGACAGCTTCAAGTGCCCCCATACCTAGTTCTATTAATTGCTTAGGCTCTAAAATAGTGATTTCTACACCTAGAGACTCAAGCTCTTTTGCCGCACTAGCAAAGTCAACAGGAGTCATTTCGCTGGCCACTTCTGAGGTTAAATCACGTGCTAAAAACACTCCTGCTTGAATGCTTTCAAGTTCAGAATAGTTACGTTTTGTTTGCTTGGAATTACTAACGTCAAAATGATAACTGACAGTGTGAGTGTTCGGAGTTTGTTTATATTTTTCAAAACGATGGTCGCGTAAATTTGCACCGTGTGCAAAGTGAGCACTAAGTACACTGTTATTGTTTACGCCTTCAACGTCATCGAATGCAACCGCAGCAGTTGTTGTTTTACTGCTCATTAATCGCGCATGAATATTACCACCTAGTTTGGTCATTAACGCTCTATCAAGCTTATCTTGCTTACCGGTACCAACAATTAGCACGCGTTTATAGTCACTATTATAAGGTGCAATTAATTCAACAGTACTGGCGTATTTGCCACTAAAACTTTCATTTTCAATAGCGTGCTGTAATTGAGCATTGAACTTTTTATTGATTGAGTTAAATGCGGTATTGCTCCCATCCTCACTGTAAAACAACACTAATGCTTGTGCATTACTATCAAGCTTGGAAGAAAAATTAAACTCTGCAGCATGGCTTTGCGTACTAAGTGCAAGGGCAATTGATAATGCAGAAAAAGCAATAAGGTTTTTCATGTTTGTACCTTTATTAAATAAATACGTTTTACCTCATTTATTCGCATAGGTTAAGTCGGATTCGGTAAAGCCGCAATAATGAGCGATAAAATAACCCACATTCCTGAAATAATATGTTCTGCTTCAAGGTCTACTAAAATGAAGCAACAAATAGAAAGAGGTAGAGTATGTTGGCAGCAAAGAATTGGCTTAAATTAACCACTTTAACAATTTTGTTCAGTGCGGCAAGTTATGGTGTTTCCCTTAACAATGAAAAAGATAATGATATTCAAGCAACAATGCATTTAGAAACCATGGTACTTGGTTCTGGTTGCTTTTGGGGGGCAGAAAAACGTTATGAAGCGCTTGCTGGTGTAATTGATGCAAAGTCAGGCTATGCAGATGGTAAGGGTTTTAAAGCAACTTATCGTAATATTACCCAATCATCGCGCAAGTTCGATGAAAATAATTACGCTGAAGTTGTTCAGGTTACTTACAATAGCAATATAATCAGTGCTGCAACGTTATTAAAAAGTTACTTTGAAAGTCATGATCCAACGCAAAAAAATCGCCAAGGAAATGATATTGGCACGCAGTACCGTTCAATTATTTTAACTACTACTGAGCAACAAGCTGCACTGGCTGAAGAATTAAAACAGCAGTATCAAGATAAACTAACCCAAGCTGGTTATGGCTCTATAAAAACCATTATAAAACCATTAACGGTATTTTTTCCGGCTGAGGAATATCACCAAGACTACTTAGTTAAAAATCCTAATGGCTATTGCCCTGATCATTCAACAGGCGTTGTTTTTGAAAAACGCAGTGATGATAAAGTTGATAATACGGCTTTACTCGCAGGAAAGCAGATAGTGATCATTGATTCACGAGATTACTGCCCTTATTGTGAAAAACTCAAAAAAGATGTGTTAAATGATTATCAAGGAACCATTGCCGTCACTTATCGTAAAGCCGATCAACTTGATGGTTTAACGATTAAATCAGCGACCTGGGCCACCCCAACAATCTTATTTTTAGAAGATGGTAAAGAGGTTTATGGTCGCCAAGGTTATGTGTCTAGCGAAGAGTTTTATAAAGCACTTGGCGCATTTAAATTAGGGGATAGTGAAGCATATACAGTGGCATTTAAGGCCCGTACAGATAGTCCGTTTTGTAAACAGTACGATATTTTTAAAAATACCCCGGATGGTATTTTTATAGACAAACTCAGTGGTGTACCACTGTTTGATACTCGGGATCGGTTCAAATCGGGCACCGGGTGGCTGTCATTTACTCACCCTATCAAAGACAGTGTGACCATGCATGAAGACAATAGTTACGGTATGCAACGTATTGAAATTAAATCTAAATCTACGGGTATTCATTTAGGGCATTTGTTCCCAGGTGAAGGCCCAAAAGGTGAAGATCGTTATTGTATCAATGCAACTGTGTTAGATTTTGTCGCTCGCAAAGACACCTAACAGTTCAGAATAATGGCTGAGGAAATTGCAGAGTAAGGCTTCAAAATAAACTATTTTTACGATAAACCCATTGAGCTGGGTTTATCGTATTTAATGAGTTGTATATCAAATTATAAGAGTACAATTAATGTCGGATCATCACTGTTATTGGCTTTATTTTAAGTGTTTAAATGTGTCTAGCAGCCATTTTATAAATAGCTCAAGCTGTGCATTTGCCTCGCCAGGGTAGTGCTGTACTAAATAGTATTTATCCTTGGTTACTAATGGTTCATCAGTAAAGTTGCACAACCAGCCTTCGTCAAACCATGTTTGACTAATAGGCAAAGGAATTAGCGCTATACCCATACCTTGTTGCGCTGCACGGGCAACACCAAACATACTATCTACTTGTATAATTTGCTTGGGTGAAAAGTCATCAAGGCCTGCATGTTCAGCCCATTGATGCCAAGCCCAAGGACGCGCTTTGTGCAAAATTAACGGCACTTGTTGTAATGCTTCAAGTGGCTTTTTGTGCCACTGTTGCCAATTTTCTTTATTACAAGCCGGTGTGTATTGTAATGAAAACAGCTCGTGGACAACGCCTTCAATTGGCTTCGAAGACGACAGCACAATAGATAAATCACTTTGTTTAGTTAACTCTTTACGCGTTTTCATGGTGTTTAGTTGTAAATTGGTTTTAGGGTGCTCAACAGTCCACTCGCTCAGTTTCGGCATTAATAACTCACTGGCAAAAAACTCTGGCAAAGTAATGCTGATGGTTATATTTTCTTGCAGCTGACTAAATTCGTTAATGGTTTTTTCGAGTGCTTTTATAAGTGGTGATACCGAGTCATAAAAGTTTTTCCCCGCAGCTGTAAGTCTGATCGAGCGTGTTTGGCGCTCAAACAACTCAATCCCTAACTGTTCTTCTAGTTGCTTTATTTGATGACTAACAGCAGATGGAGTCAAATAAAGCTGATTGGCGGCTTCTTTAAAGCTTAGCGTTCTTGCCGCAAAACAAAATGAACGCAATCCTCTGATAGGTGTTTGCATAGTCGTTGCTAGTAATTCTCAATAACGTTAGTTAAGCAATTATTATCCCAATTTGCAAAAAACCTCTGCTTAAAGTATGGGAATAGGTAATATTTGCCAGAATGCCTAATAAATAGACTTTATTGGATTGTTTAATCTGCTATAAGTATTTAAATAGCTAATATATTAAGTTATTTCCGTTGCTTATTAAATTATATGTTTAAGCAATTTCAGTGATTTTCACAATCATGGGGCATTATACGCTATTTGTGTGACAAATTGGTGCAGCCAAAAAAAATCCCTCTTGCGAGGGATTTTGGGTAACTCAGCGCCATTGGCACTGGGAATGAGGTCGGTACAAGGTGGACCTGAGCGTTAAATTAAAAAACCATCTCAGGGATTTCACCATCAACAAGTAATTTACCTGCTGTTTTACTAATAATTTCATCAACTGACACGCCCGGTGCGCGTTCTAAAAGATGAAATGCGCCGTCTTTGACTTCTAACACGGCTAAATCTGTTACTATTTTCTTCACACAGTTAACACCAGTTAAAGGTAAAGAGCAACTTTCTAGCAGTTTCGAGTCACCATGTTTACTTGCATGGGTCATAGTAACGATAATATTTTTTGCACCAGCGACAAGGTCCATCGCGCCGCCCATGCCTTTGATCAACTTTTTAGGGATCATCCACGATGCGATACTACCGTTTTGGTCAACTTCAAATGCACCTAGAACAGTTAAGTCTACATGACCTCCACGGATCATTGCAAAACTATCTGCACTATTAAATATGGCTGCGCCTTTAGCTGCTGTCACGGTTTCTTTACCCGCGTTGATCATATCTGCATCAAGCTCTGCTTTAGTAGGGTATTGCCCCATGCCTAGTAAGCCATTTTCAGACTGTAACATCACCTCAATGTTATCAGGTACGTAGTTTGCCACTAACGTAGGAATACCGATACCGAGGTTAACGTAATAACCGTCTTGTAGTTCTTGTGCAACGCGCATTGCGACTTGTTCACGTGATAATGCCATAATTATTGCTCCTTAATCGCGAGTGGTTACACGTTCAATGCGTTTTTCAAAGTTACCTTTGATCACGCGATTAACAAAAATACCAGGGGTGTGAATTTGGCTTGGCTCAAGTTCGCCTGGTTCAACAATTTCTTCAACTTCAGCAACGGTAATTTTACCTGCTGTTGCGGCCATTGGGTTGAAGTTCATCGCCGTGTGTCGAAACACTAAATTACCATAACGGTCCGCTTTCCATGCTTTTACAATGGCAAACTCACCAGTGATTGATTCTTCTAAGATATAAGGGCGTCCGTTAAATTCTTTTACATCTTTACCTTCTGCCACAGGCGTACCGTAACCTGTTGCTGTATAAAAAGCAGGAATGCCAGCACCACCGGCACGCATTTTTTCAGCCAGCGTACCTTGCGGAGTAAGCTCTACATCAATTTCGCCGCTCAACAATTGCTGTTCGAATAGGGCATTTTCACCCACGTAGGAGGCAATAATTTTTTTAATTTGCTTGTCGTGCAATAAAATACCTAAACCAAAATCATCTACACCGCAGTTATTCGATACCACAGTAAGTTCTTTGGTTTGTTTACGTTTGATTTCGCTGATCAATCCCTCAGGGATACCGCATAAACCAAAACCACCAGCGATAATGGTATCGCCATCTTTTAAGCCTTCCATTGCAGCTTCATAACTTGAAACCACTTTATCGAAACCGGCCATGGGCCCACTCCTTATTTGTAATTATATGACTACTAATTTAAGGCTAAATATAGACTATTGATCAGTAGTTTGATTTTTAAGTGCCAAGGATACCTTGCTCACAGGTTGTTTATTTAATGCCGTGCAAATTGCCCAACCAGCTTTAGCCAGTCTTTCTAAATCAATTCCATGCTCTATGCCAAGTCCTTGTAGTAAGTAAACTACATCTTCAGTGGCAACATTTCCTGACGCACCCTTTGCATAAGGGCAGCCACCAAGGCCTGCAACCGCACTGTCAACCGTTGCTATACCACGCTTTAAGGCAGTGTAAATATTTGTGAGCGCTTGACCATAAGTGTCGTGAAAATGAACAGCTAACAATGACTTATCAATTTCAGCTAGTAGCACGTCCAACAGCTCATCGACCTTTTTTGCGGTACCTACGCCAATAGTGTCACCTAGGCTTACTTCGTAACAACCAAGGTCTAATAACTTTTGACATACTTGTAGTACGCGCTGCGGATCGATATCGCCTTCGTATGGGCAGCCAAGCACACAACTAACATAACCACGAACACGAATATTATGTGATTTAGCAAAGGCCATTACATCAGTAAAGCGGGCTATGCTTTGGTCAATTGAGCAGTTAATATTTTTCTGACAAAAGGCTTCACTGGCAGCGGTAAAAATAGCAAATTCTTTAATACCTACAGCATGGGCTGCTTCTGCACCTTTTAAGTTAGGCGTAAGTGCCGTTAAATTAGTCGTAGGTAAATCAAGCGCACTGATCACATTGCTGGAATCGGCCATTTGTGGCACCCATTTCGGTGATACAAATGCGCCTGCTTCAATGTCTTTAACACCTGCATCAGCAAGAGCGTTAATTAAGGTTACCTTATCTTGGGTAGTTACTGCACGCTCGTTTTGTAAGCCATCACGGGCACCAACTTCAACAATGCGAACATGACTTGGTAGTGTACTATTCATCTGCTGCGCTCTCATCGCTGACAATTGCTAATAGGGCACCATGACTCACCAGAGCACCTTCTGCAAAACAATAGCTTTGCAATACACCATCATGGGGGGCGGTGAGCGTATATTCCATTTTCATTGCTTCTATGATCACCACAGCATCACCTTTTGTGATGGTGCTGCCAACGTCAATAAGGTGTTTTACAACGGTACCATTAAGTGGTGCTGCAAGCGGTAGGGCATCGCTTTCGTGATCACTGATATAGTGTTTATCAAAAATATCAAAGGTAGTTTGCAATGCCTTGTACATTACTGTGATGCTATTGTCTGCAGTAACCACATGGGCGATATGTTTATTGCCATTGATAAATACACTACACAGGTTATTGTCGATACTGCCAGAGGTTGTATAGTCAACCTCATCGATGCGGACTGTGTACCCCGCTTGATGAGCTGTTGCAGTGATCGCATTATCAACGAATGGCACCTTGATTGTTGCTTCTGCATTGAGTTTAAAACCAGCTAGACTGTCCCATGCGTTCTGAGTTCCTTGACGATTAAGCCCAGTTAAATAGCTAAATGCAGCTATAATGCGGCTGCTAACAGCGTGTTGTTGATTAACTTTAAGCAACGCATCGCCTTGCTCTTCAATAAAGTGAGTATCAGGAGCGCCTTGCTTAAAGGTTGCATGGTTAGCAAGGGTGTGTAAGAAGCTCACATTACAACTAAAGCCCGCTAAATGAAATTGTTCAAGGGCTGTGCTTAATCGTGCTAAAGCTTGCTCGCGCGAGTCATCATGAACGATCAATTTAGCGATCATAGGATCGTAAAATGGACTGATCTCATCCCCTTGCATGATCCCAGTATCAATGCGTACATACTCAGATTGAACTGGTATATACAAGCCATTGATGGTACCAGAGCAAGGAATAAAGTCATTGCTTGGATCTTCGGCGTAAATACGCGCTTCAAAGCTGTGGCCCTGTAATTGGATATCACTTTGTTGCATGGGTAATGGGTTACCTGCGGCGACGTTAATTTGCCAATTAACTAAATCGACACCAGTCACCATTTCAGTAACAGGGTGCTCAACTTGCAGCCGGGTGTTCATTTCCATAAAGAAGAATTCATCGCCACACAGTAAAAACTCCACCGTGCCTGCACCTCGGTAATTGATCGCAAGTGCACAGCGTACTGCGGCTTCTCCCATTTCTTTGCGTAGTTCGTCAGATAAACCAGGCGCGGGGGCTTCTTCAATCACCTTTTGATGGCGGCGTTGTAATGAACAATCACGATCACCTAAGTACACACAGTTACCGTGATTATCAGCAAACACTTGCACTTCAACATGGCGTGGTTTATTAACATAGCGCTCAAGTAGTACTAAGTCGTTACCAAAACCGGCGATTGCCTCACGCTGTGCACCTTGTAGAGCACTGATAAAGTCTTTTGCATGTTCAACCACGCGCATGCCTTTACCACCGCCACCAAAGGCTGCTTTGATAAGCACTGGGTAACCAATTTTTTCAGCTTCAGCTTGTAAAAACGCAGGATCTTGTTTGTCACCATAATAACCAGGTACTAATGGTACATTCGCGGCTGCCATTATTTCTTTGGCGCGGGTTTTTGAGCCCATTGCTTCGATACTGCTCGCTGGTGGGCCTATAAACGCAATATTATTGGCTTCACAGGCCTTTGCAAATTCACTGTTCTCAGATAAAAAGCCGTAACCAGGGTGAATGCAATCAGCACCGGCATCCAGTGCTACTTGGATAATTTTATCAGCTACCAAATAGGAGTCTTTACTCGGCGCTGCGCCAATATGGTAGGCTTCATCGGCGAGTTTTACATGTTGTGAATTTTTATCTGCATCAGAGTAAACCGCCACAGTGGTTAAGCCCATTTGCTTTGCGGTACGCATAACCCGACAGGCAATTTCGCCGCGATTAGCAATAAGAATTTTTTGTAATGATTGTGTGCTCATGGTGATCCCTATTTTTGCCAATTTGGTGGGCGTTTTTCAAAAAAGGCAGATAACCCTTCTTGACCTTCTTCAGATACGCGAATTTTGGCGATACGCTCTGCGGTTAAATTTATGATTTGTTCACTAATATCATGGCCAGCTACATCGTTGATCAATTGTTTTGCTGCGCGAACCGCGACAGGGCCGTTGTTGATCAGTGTTTCGAGTAGTTGATCAAGCGCGCATTCAAGTTTACCGGTTACTTGATGAATTAAGCCTAATTGCTTGGCTGTGTGGGCATCAAAAATCTCAGCGGTTAAAAAATAACGACGTGCAGCGCGCTCGCCAATGGCTCTGATCACATACGGGCTGATTACAGCTGGAATGAGGCCAAGTTTTACTTCGCTTAAACAAAACTGTGCATTGTCTTGGCATATGGCTATGTCACAACAGGCAATTAAGCCCAGTGCGCCGCCAAATGCCGCGCCTTGCACAGCACATACCGTTGGCAGTGGGCTGCTGGCTAATACATGCATTAATTTGGCAAGTTGTTTTGAATCCGCAAGATTCTCACTGAAGTCATTGTTTGCCATGGACTTCATCCAATTAAGATCAGCCCCTGCAGAGAAATGCTCTCCCTCAGTTTTTAAAACAAGGGCGCGTACATCTAAGCTATTAGCATGCTCTATACATTGAATAAGTTCTTGGATCACTTGCTCGTTAAAGGCATTGCGCTTTTCAGGGCGACTTAAAACGAGTACAGCCACATTTGATTTAGTTATTTGTAGTGTTACTGACATACTCACGTCCTTACATTCTAAATACGCCGAATTGCGAATCACGTTTTGGTGCATTGGCTGCGGCACTGAGGGCTAAACCTAGCACACTACGGGTATCTGCTGGATCGATGATACCGTCATCCCACAAACGGGCGCTGGCATAGTATGGATGACCTTGTTGCTCGTATTGCTCGATAATCGGCTGTTTAAACTCGCTGATTTGCTCATCAGTCATGCTTTGGCCTTTACGGGCTAAACCATCTTGTTTAACTTGCGCCATAACGCCTGCTGCTTGTTCGCCGCCCATCACAGAAATACGCGCATTAGGCCACATCCACATCATAGTCGGTTCAAACGCACGACCACACATGCCATAGTTACCTGCGCCATAAGAGCCGCCAATTAATACGGTAAATTTTGGAACATCAGCACACGAAACAGCCATCACCATTTTAGCACCGTGTTTAGCAATGCCTTCGGCTTCGTATTTTTTACCTACCATAAAGCCGGTAATATTTTGTAAAAACACCAGTGGAATATTTCGTTGTGCGCACAGCTGTATAAAGTGCGCGCCTTTTTGAGCTGACTCACTAAACAAAATGCCATTGTTAGCAACAATCCCAACCGGATGACCATAGATTTTCGCAAACCCAGTCACTAAGGTATCGCCAAAGTAACGTTTAAACTCATCAAACGAAGAGTCATCCACGGTACGTGCAATCACTTCGCGAACATCAAATGGCTTTTTAAGATCGGTGCCAACAATGCCGTATAATTCGTTAATATCATAACGCGGTGCTTTTACTTGCTCTAATATTGGCGAAGTAGGGCGTTGATAATTAATTCGTTCAATACATTGGCGAGCAATTGATAACGCATGAGCGTCATTTTCAGCGTAATGATCGGCAACCCCTGATGTTTTACAGTGGACATCAGCGCCGCCAAGTTCTTCTGCGGTTACCTCTTCACCTGTAGCCGCTTTTACCAGCGGTGGGCCGGCTAAAAATATTGTGCCTTGCTCTTTTACAATGATGCTTTCGTCGGCCATTGCAGGCACGTACGCGCCACCTGCGGTACATAAACCCATAACGACTGCAATTTGTGGAATGCCTTTGCCCGACATCCGCGCTTGATTATAAAAAATACGACCAAAGTGCAGTTTGTCAGGAAACACATCATCTTGCTCAGGTAGGTTGGCACCACCTGAATCAACCAAATATATACACGGTAGGTGACACCGCTCAGCAATATCTTGTGCGCGTAAATGTTTTTTAACGGTTAGCGGAAAATAGGTGCCGCCCTTAACTGTCGCATCATTGGCGATGATCATACATTCAACGCCTTTAACACGGCCAATACCAGCAACTACACCGGCACAAGGAATCGCTTGCTCATAAACACCAAAGGCTGCAAATTGTGAAATCTCTAAAAATGGTGAACCTTCGTCAAGTAAGGTACTAATGCGTTCACGCACGAACATTTTACCACGGCTTTCATGGCGTTCTATTAACGCTACGCCACCACCTTGGCTGATCTCGCTTACTTTATCGCGTAAATCATCAACCAGTGCCGCCATATTTTTATGATTTTGCAAAAACTGCGGGTCGTGAGGGTTGACGCTTGATTTTAAAATAGTCATAGCGCTTATCCTTAACGGCTTTCAGTAAATAATTCGCGACCAATTAGCATGCGACGAATTTCCGAGGTACCGGCACCAATTTCATAAAGCTTAGCGTCACGCAACAGGCGGCCAGTGGCGTATTCGTTGATATAACCGTTACCACCGAGAATTTGAATAGCATCAAGTGCCATTTTAGTTGCCAGCTCTGCCGCATATAAAATTGCGCCTGCGGCATCTTTACGGGTGGTTTCACCGCGATCACATGAACGCGCAACAGTGTATACATAAGAGCGAGCTGCATTCATTTGTGTATACATGTCGGCTACTTTGCCTTGTATCAGCTGAAATTGACCAATCGGTGTATCAAACTGCTTACGTTCATGAATATACGGTACTACAATATCCATACAGGCTTGCATGATACCCAGCGGGCCTGCCGCTAGTACAACACGTTCATAATCAAGGCCACTCATTAGTACCTTAACGCCTTCGTTTAAATTGCCAAGAATATTCTCTTCTGGTACTTCACAGTTTTCGAACACTAATTCACAGGTATTTGAGCCGCGCATCCCGAGTTTGTCGAGTTTTTGGGCGGTAGAAAAACCAGGGAAATTACTCTCAACAATAAATGCGGTGATGCCTTTAGCGCCAGCGGTTAAATCAGTTTTAGCATAGATCACTAAAGTATGCGCATCTGGACCATTGGTGATCCACATTTTATTACCGTTTAAAATGTACTTATCGCCTTTTTTCTCGGCTTTAAGTTTCATTGATACTACGTCAGAGCCTGCGTTTGGCTCACTCATGGCAAGGGCACCAATGTGCTCACCACTAATTAATTTAGGTAAGTATTTTTCTTTTTGTGCTTGCGTGCCATTGCGATTAATTTGATTAACACACAGGTTAGAATGAGCACCGTAACTTAGGCCGATAGAGGCACTCGCTCGGCTAATTTCTTCCATTGCGATTACGTGTTCAAGGTAACCAAGACCGGCACCACCGAGCTCTTCGGGTACGGTCATACCTAGTAAGCCCATTTCGCCAAGTTGTGGCCAAAGCTGATTAGGAAACGCATTATCAAGATCGGTTTTTTCAGCTAAAGGGGCAATTTCTTGGCTAGCAAAACTGTTTACATGATCGCGGATCATATCTGCGGTTTCGCCAAGGCCAAAGTTCATTTCTTTATATAGTGAAATAGTGCTCATGATTCATTCCTGTGTGAGAGACTGTTAATGAATAGTCATTTAATCGTTATTGTTTAAAGCTAGTTATTCATCTAATTGATTTAAGGTGTCGCGACAACGACGCTCTGCGGTTACTAATTCCATCAAGACAACTTTAATGTCATCCATTTGTTGGCTTAGATCAGCTTTTTTATCTGAAATTAAGTCAAGCATAGTCACTAACTGTTTAGCGCTGGATTTATCGGCATCATAAAGTTCAAACAAACGGCCTGTTTCAGCTAAGGTAAAACCTAACCGCTTGCCACGTAAAATAAGTTTTAAACGCACTTTATCGCGTTTTGAATAAATACGGGTTTGGCCATTACGCTCAGGTGAAATTAAGCCCTGATCTTCATAAAAGCGAATTGAGCGGGTGGTTATATCAAACTCTTTAGCCAGTTCACTGATACTAAAGGTTTGTTCATTGCTTGCCGGTTCGGCGGCTGAACTTGCAAAGTTTGTTTGATTATCTTGATTCATAGTGTTTTTACCTCATTCGAATAACTCCAATATAAGTGAAGTTTACGTAAAGGTAAAGTGGATTGTAGAACTTATACTTTAGACTAATAACCTAAAGCCATAAATAGCAGGTGTAACCTGTATTAATGCAGCTTGCAGGGGCGCTGTTTGTATTAGGCTACAGCAAAATAAAGATATGTTTACACTTTCGTTGGGCGCAAAAACCTTGATTTTAGATTTACGTTGGCGTAAACGTAAATATTATGTATGCTCATAAGCAGATTATAAATTACAGTGTTTGGCTAATCTCTGCATATGAATATAGCCAATTATAAAATGGAGCCTTTTTTATGACTACCGAAGCCGTTGTTATTGTAGCAGCAAAACGCACCCCAATGGGTGGTTTTATGGGAGCCCTTAGTGATGCAGCCGCCACTGAGTTAGGTGCAACAGCCATTGCCAGTGCGCTTGCTGACACCGGATTAAGCGATACAGCTATTGATGAAGTGATCATGGGCTGTGTATTACCGGCAGGTTTAGGTCAAGCGCCAGCACGTCAAGCAATGTTAAAAGCAGGTCTTGCGCGCAGTACTGGCGCTACGACCATCAATAAAGTATGTGGTTCAGGTTTAAAGGCCGCCATGCTTGCACATGATTTAATTAAAGCCGGTTCAATTAACAGCGCGGTTGCAGGTGGCATGGAAAGCATGACCAACTCGCCATATTTTATTCCTAAAGCGCGTGGCGGTATGCGTATGGGCCATGGCGAAATTAAAGATCACATGATGAGTGATGGCCTAGAAGACGCATACGATAATAAAGCGATGGGCTGTTTTGCTCAAGATACGGCTGATGAATACGGTATTGGCCGCGAGCAAATGGATGAATTTGCACTTAATTCACTGACCAAAGCCAATGCAGCGATTGCAAATGGCGATTTTGTAAATGAAATTGCGCCGCACACTATTAGCTCTCGCAAGGGCGATGTAACCATCAGCATTGACGAGCAACCAGGTAATGCACGCCCAGAAAAAATTCCCGGTTTGCGTGCTGCGTTTAAAAAAGACGGCACCATCACTGCGGCTAATTCATCGTCAATTTCAGACGGTGGCGCAGCCCTTATTTTAATGAGTGAATCGCACGCCAAAGCACAAGGGCTTACGCCACTGTGTCGTATTGTTGCGCACAGTACCCATTCTCAAAAACCAAGTGAGTTTACTCTTGCTCCTGTTGGCGCAATGAATAGTTTGCTTGCAAAAGCAGGCTGGACAACTGACGACGTTGACTTATGGGAAATTAACGAAGCATTCGCCATGGTAACAATGTTGGCGATTAATGAATTAAAACTTGATGCCAGTAAAGTGAATGTTAATGGTGGTGCTTGTGCACTTGGCCACCCAATTGGTGCTAGCGGCGCACGTATTTTAGTGACACTTATCCATGCTCTTAAAAATCGTGGCCTGAAAAAAGGCGTAGCGTCTTTATGCATTGGCGGTGGCGAGGCGGTCGCACTGGCGGTTGAAGCACTATAAATTAGTTAAATTTAAACTCTTACAGCCGTAGGCTCTTTTAACAATAACTACTGCGGCTTAATTTATTACCCTCTGGGGAGGAGTGCGTTATGCACCAAGTACCATTACTGATCAACGGCGAATTTGTTCAATCAACATCAGATCAACTGATTGACGTTATTAATCCAGCAAACCAAGAAGTGTTAGCACAAGTTCCGTGTGCTAACGACGCTGAAATGGATGCGGCTATCGCATCTGCCAAAGACACCTTTAAAAGCTGGAAAGACGTGCCAATTACTGAACGTGCGCGCATTATGATGAAGTATGCAGCACTTTTAAAAGAGCACCACGATGAACTAGCCACCATTATTTGCCATGAATTAGGCAAAACCTTTGAAGATGCCAAAGGCGATGTTTGGCGTGGTATTGAAGTGGTTGAGCAAGCAGCTAATGCGCCATCTTTAATGATGGGCGAAACCATGGAAAACGTGGCCCGTAAAATCGATACTTACTCATACATGCAACCACTGGGTGTGTGCGCGGGTATTACGCCGTTTAACTTTCCAGCGATGATCCCACTATGGATGTTCCCACTTGCGATTGTCTGTGGTAACACCTTTATTTTAAAACCCTCTGAGCAAGATCCGCTGACGCCAATGCGACTCGCTGAACTGTTCATTGAAGCCGGCGCACCAGCAGGTGTATTACAAGTTGTTCATGGCACTAAAGTACAAGTTGACCGCTTATTAGAAGATCCCGTAGTACGCGCAATTTCGTTTGTTGGCTCGTGTGGCGTAGGTGAATACATTTACTCTAAAGGCACGGCTAATTTAAAACGTGTACAAGCCTGTGTCGGTGCTAAAAACCACATGGTGATCATGCCTGATGCAAGTCGCTCACATGTAGTTAATAACCTTGTTGGTGCCTCTGTTGGTGCTGCGGGTCAGCGTTGTA
This sequence comes from Pseudoalteromonas sp. SG44-1, assembly GCF_014164315.1. Lineage (NCBI taxonomy): Bacteria > Pseudomonadati > Pseudomonadota > Gammaproteobacteria > Alteromonadales > Pseudoalteromonadaceae > Pseudoalteromonas > Pseudoalteromonas sp. SG44-1. Next base: position 7,916 of record NZ_JACJEW010000002.1, on the reverse strand, counting down.
TGGGTATTTCAGTGGCGGTGTTTGTTGGCCAAGCGAAAGACTGGGTTGAAGATATCAAAGCCGGTTTTGCCAATGTGCGCCCGGGTGTGTGGGATGACAAAGATGCAGCCTATGGTCCGCAAACATCGACCGCAGCCAAAGCGCGTATTTTGTCACTGATTGCACAAGGTAAAGAGCAAGGTGCAACGTGTTTAATTGATGGCTCTGATTTTACTGTTGCAGGCTATGAAAAAGGTAACTGGGTAGGACCTACCTTATTTACTGACGTCACCACTGAGATGGATTTATACAAAGAAGAAATTTTTGGCCCAGTACTGGCGTGTATGTTTGTTGATTCGCTTGATGAAGCAATCGCGCTTATAAATGATTCTCCATTTGGGAATGGCACGTCGTTATTCACCTCAAGTGGTGCGGTTGCGCGTAAGTTCCAACATGAGATTGAAGTTGGTCAAGTGGGTATTAACGTACCAATTCCTGTGCCACTGCCATTCTTTTCGTTCACCGGTTGGAAAGGTTCATTCTATGGCGATACGCATACGTACGGTAAGCAAGGTATTCGTTTTTATACTGAGACCAAAACAATTACTTCACGTTGGTTTGAAGACGAGATTGCCTCTGGTCCAAACATGAGCATTAATCTTAAATAACTAATTTAACTTACTCCACATAATAAAAAAGAGGGGCACGAAGGCTATTTCACACACAATATTGCCTTCGTTGCTCTTCACGAATATCTAATTTGACAACGCAATTATAAACAAGAGGTCTCCAATGGACTTTAATTTAACTGAAGATCAGCAAGCATTTGCTCAAACAGCTCGTCAATTCGCAGAATCAGCACTGGCTCCTTATGCAGCAAAATGGGACCGCGAACATATTTTTCCAAAAGATACCATTAAAGCTGCAGGTGAACTGGGTTTCTGTGGTTTGTATACGCCAGAGGAAGCAGGCGGTTTAGGCCTGTCGCGCTTAGATTCAAGTATTATTTTTGAACAGTTGGCGATGGGTTGTACAGCTACAACCGCCATGTTGACCATTCACAATATGGCGACCTGGATGATTGCAAGTTTTGGTACTGAGCAAACAAAAGCTCAATATTGTGACCAACTTGTTATGGGTGAACTACTAGCTTCTTATTGTTTAACAGAGCCTGGTTCAGGCTCCGATGCAGCCTCATTGAAAACAAAAGCGGTTCGTGATGGCGATGATTACGTGATCAATGGCTCAAAAATGTTTATCTCAGGCGCAGGCGAGACCGAAGTGTTAGTAGTTATGGCGCGTACTGGCGGTGAAGGTGCGGCGGGTATTTCTGCGTTTGTAGTACCGGCTGATGCCAAAGGCGTTGAATACGGTAAAGCAGAAGAAAAAATGGGCTGGAATGCGCAGCCAACACGACTAATTAGTTTTGAAGATGTACGCATACCTGCTCATAATTTATTAGGTCAAGAAGGTGAAGGCTTTAAGTTTGCAATGCAAGGCCTTGATGGCGGGCGTATTAATATTGCAACTTGTTCAATTGGCACTGCCCAAGCGGCACTTGAAACAGCCCGTGAATACTTAAAAGAACGCACACAATTTGGTAAACCGTTGGCTGCTTTTCAAGCGCTGCAATTTAAAATTGCCGATATGAATACCGAGCTTGTTGCGGCGCGTCAAATGGTGCGTTTAGCGGCTTTTAAACTTGATAATAATGACAGCGAAAAAACCACTTATTGCGCCATGGCAAAGCGTTTTGCCACTGATGTAGGTTTTACTGTGTGTAATGACGCACTACAAATTCATGGTGGTTATGGTTATATCAAAGAATACCCACTGGAGCGCCACGTTCGTGATGTGCGCGTTCATCAAATTCTTGAAGGTACTAACGAGATCATGCGGGTGATTATTGCACGCCGTATTTTAGCTGAATCAGCAGCCGATATTCTATAAGGAGCGCGAAATGTCAAACCCAAGTATTGAATTAACCATTGAAGGTCACGTAGCGATTTTAACCATGTCTAATCCGCCAGCGAATACCTGGACTAAAGACACGTTAATTGCCTTAAAAAATATGGTAAATGAGCTCAATGGCAATAAAAATGTTTACTCCTTAGTGATCACCGGTGAAGGTGAAAAATTCTTCAGTGCTGGTGCTGATTTAAATGTATTTGCTGGTGGCGATAAAGGCGTAGCAGCGACTATGTCGCAAGTATTTGGTGACGCATTTGAAGCATTAACTGCATTTAGAGGTGTATCCATTGCCGCGATCAATGGCTATGCCATGGGTGGTGGTCTAGAAGTGGCGTTAGCATGTGATATTCGCATTGCAGAAGAGCAAGCACAAATGGCACTACCAGAAGCCAAAGTAGGTTTACTACCGTGTGCGGGTGGCACGCAAAACCTAGCATGGTTAGTTGGTGAAGGCTGGGCTAAACGTATGATCTTATGTGGTGAGCGTCTAAAAGCAGATAAAGCCCTACAAATCGGCTTAGTTGAAGAAGTGGTACCACAAGGCGAAAGTCTTGCTGTGGCACTTAAATTAGCTACTCAAGTGGCAGATCAAAGTCCTGTTGCTGTTAGTGCCTGTAAAACCCTGATCCAAAAGGGCCGCACTCAGCCAATGGCGCATGTATTACCGCTTGAACGTGAGTTATTTGTTGGTTTGTTTGATACACAAGATCAACAAGAAGGGGTGAATGCCTTCCTAGAAAAACGCAAAGCAAATTGGGTGAATGGCTAATGATTGAGTTAACGCAATTAAATTCACCAGATGCGCCCGTGGTGTTTGAAACTGCGAGCGCTGCAAACGGTTCACTCATTGGTTTTGCCACGCTCAACTCCCCTAAATCGTTAAATGCACTTAATTTTGAGATGATCAAATTATTAGCGCCGCAACTTAACGCATGGGCGGCTGACAGTAATGTAGCGATGGTGATACTTAAAGGGGCAGGGGATAAAGCATTTTGTGCCGGTGGTGATGTAGTCAGCCTGCATAATGCTATGAACAGCGGTGAACCGGCAAATCTAATAGAAGATTACTTTGCTCACGAATATCGCCTTGACCACCTCATTCATTGTTATGATAAACCGATCCTTGTTTGGGGTAATGGTATTGTGATGGGCGGCGGTTTAGGCTTAATGGCGGGTGCAAGTCATCGTGTGGTAACTGAGAACTCACGTATAGCTATGCCTGAGCTAACAATTGGTTTATACCCAGATGTAGGCGGCAGTTATTTTCTACATAAAATGCCTGAACATGTCGGCTTATTTTTGGGGTTAACTGCAGCGTCTATTAATTGTGACGATGCAATGTATGTGGCATTAGCTGATCACTACCTCAAAGCGGATAAATACGACACTCTGATTGAGCAATTGTGCAGCATTAAGTGGGGTAAAACGGCTTCATTGAATCACGAGAAGCTGACCAGTTTACTTACCGAACTTGATAATGTTTCTGGGCGAATGCCAAAAGGCAATGTAAAGGCGCATTTAGCCACCATTCAACAATTGGGTGAATTTACTGATCTACGCGATAAAGTAAATTATATCTTAAATCTAGAAACTGACGATACGTGGCTTACCCGAGCACAAAAAGCATTAAAGCATGGTTGCCCGCTCAGTTGCGCCTTAGTTGAGCGTCAACTTGCTAGTTCAAAAGGTAAAAGTTTAGGCGAATGCTTTCAAATGGAACTGGGTATGTCGGTTCGCTGTGGTGAAGTCGGCGAGTTTCAAGAAGGTATTCGTGCGTTACTGATTGATAAAGACGGCGCGCCTAATTGGCAGTTTAAAACGCTTGAACAGATCCCAGATGAATTAGTCGAGAGTTTTTTCGTTCAACGTTGGGATCACGACTCACATCCACTAAAACAACTTACACAAGGATAATGTTATGTCACTTTCTATTGGTTTTATTGGTTTAGGTAACATGGGTGGCCCAATGGCTGCCAACTTAGTTAAAGCGGGTCATCAGGTTAAGGTGTTTGATTTAAACCGAACGGTCGTAAATCTACTTGCTGAAAATGGCGCGATCGCCGCGGATGATGCTAAACATTGTGCAACGGATGTTGATGTATTGATCAGCATGCTACCGGCCAGTAAGCACGTTAAGTCACTTTATTTAGGTGATACCGGTCTTGTCCATGTGTTAGCTAAAACCACATTGGTTATTGATTGCTCAACGATTGATGCTGCATCGGCGCGCGAAGTCGGTGCTGAACTTGGTGAACACGGTATTGCCTTTGTTGACGCGCCAGTGTCTGGTGGCGTTGCCGGTGCAACGGCTGGCACATTGACCTTTATTGTCGGTGGTGGCGATGAGCAATTTGCTAAGGCCCAGCCGGTGCTTGCTGATATGGGTAAAAATATCTTTCATGCAGGTGATATTGGCGCAGGACAAGTCGCAAAAATTTGTAATAACATGCTATTGAGTATTCTTATGGCGGGAACCAGTGAAGCAATTCAAATGGGTATAAATAATGGCCTTGACGCAAAAGTGCTGAGCGACATTATGACCGCCAGCTCTGGTCGTAACTGGACTCTTGAGCTTTACAATCCTTGCCCAGGTGTGATGGACACAGCCCCTGCTAGTAATGATTATAAACCAGGCTTTATGGTTGATTTAATGGCTAAAGACCTAGGTCTTGCGATGGAAGCCGCGCAGCAAAGTAATTCAGTAACCCCGATGGGGTCAATGGCTAAAAACCTTTATACCATGTTGCAACACCAAGGTGCGGGCAGCGAAGACTTTAGCGCCATATTTAAATTATTCTCGAAGGAGTAACAGGTGGAAATTAAAAATAATACCGTGGTGATCACCGGTGGCGCACAAGGCTTAGGATTTGCAATGGCGCATAAACTTGCGTCGCTTGGTGCTAATATTGCGTTAATTGATATGCAACAAGCGTTGTTAGATGATGCAGTTGCTGAGCTTAGCCAACATGGTGTAACTGTAAAAGCCTATGTTGCCAATGTGACTGATGAAGATGCGGTGGTAAATACATTTAATACCATCAATACAGATTTTGGTCATATTGGTGTATTGATAAATAATGCCGGTATTTTACGCGATGGTATGTTTATCAAAGCCAAAGAAGGCAAAGTGGTTGCAAAAATGGCGCTTGATCAATTTAAGTCAGTGATTGATGTAAACTTAACCGGCGTGTTTTTAGCGGGGCGTGAAGCTGCATGTCATATGATTGAATCGGGTAAAGGTGGCGTGATAGTTAATATGTCGAGTGTTGCTCGTGCAGGTAACATTGGTCAAACTAACTACGCTGCGTCGAAAGCGGGTGTGGTAGCGATGACTACAGGTTGGGCAAAAGAGCTTGGCCGTTTTGGTATTCGTGTAGGTGCCATTGCACCAGGCGTTATTCGTACTAATATGACTGATGCTATGAAACCAGAAGCCAAGCAGCGTATGCTAGCAGTAACACCCGTAGGGCGCTTTGGTGAAGCGGATGAAATTGCGCACACAGCACAGTATATTATCGAAAACGACTTCTTCACCGGTCGCGTGGTTGAGATTGACGGCGGTATTCGTTTGTAAGTAAACCTTTTTTAAGTGTAATAAAACGGCAAGCCTCGGCTTGCCGTTTTTGTTTTATAACTTAATTGGTTAATAAAGTAGCATTTTAAATGGCACTGTATGTACATACAGTGCTTTTTTTGTTTATCAGTAATAGCTTAACGAATTGGGCTGTAATTCATTTAGCGCTTCCTATTTTAGTTGTCATAGTTGCGATGAACTTCTACTATTAATTATCTATTTGTTCTTATAATGATAAGCACCTTCAGGGATCAAACATACATGATTGAGATAAACGAACAGATACTGAAAGATATAAATAGAAATTTTATTATTCCTCCTAAACCTGAAATATTAACTGAGTTACAAAATTTAATAGCAACTGGCGATGCGCCTATTGCTGATGCCGCTAAGGTAGTGGTAAAAGATTTAGCAATTTCATCAGCAATACTAAAAATAATAAATTCTCCTGCTTATGGCTTATCTCGTACTGTTGCTGATATAAAACAAGCCGTGATGTTTCTTGGTTGGGACGGAGTCAATACGCTTGCACAGGGCTTGAAATTAAAAGAAATGTTTGCAACCGATAACAGCTGTATTAGTTTAGAAAGATTTTGGGATACTTCAACCGAGATTGCTAATGTAAACATGATGATAGGTCAGCGTCTTAAAAAACAGATAGCCATAGAGCCCTTGTATACGCTTGGGCTTTTTCATGATTGCGGTGTGCCTCCTATGGCAATAAAATATGATAATTATTTAACCGCTTTACACTGTGCTAATCAAACAGACAAAGAAACTATTATTGAGATTGAAGAGCGTTTATATAAAACAAACCATGCAGTTGTTGGCTATTATTTTGCTAATAGTTGGCATTTACCAAAAGAGATATGTCAGTTAATCCTCAACCACCACAATGCAGCTATTCTTGCTGAGGTGACAGATACAGATGAACAAATCTGCTTTGCTATTTTGAAAATGTCTGAAAACTTAGTGACTACGGTCAGACGAGGCTCGCCTATACCACAGTGGGGTATTATAGAATCAAAAGTCTTAGATGTACTGCATTTGAATGATGATGAGTATTGTGACTTAAAAGAGGACGTTATTGATTTTTTAAACAGTTGCTCATAAATAATTAATTAAGGTTCTTAGCTTTCGCCTCAGCTATCGTTTAGTGCCAATGTTAGTCCAGTTTTTAGCACTATATTTCTACTTGCTTGGGCACCTTACTGAGCAGCCTAATAACCTTGAGCCGCTGTTACCCTGGAACATTGAGTAAACTAGGTGTTGTTAGCCATATGCTTACCGTTGAAGCTCGAAAACAAAAGGAATTAACATTGCGCTAGGCAATGACTTAGATTCACAAGGTTTAGTGTCACTGAGAGATATTTGGATCAATATTCATTACGGGAGATGACCCGCCCATTGCACTTCATTTTAATAAAAAGTGCATGATGGGTGGTGTGGGGGCTGGAGGTTATAGACCTACGTTTACCCGATTAGGTTAAATTAATCACCGTGCCTCCAGACTGGAAAAGCATATTCTAAGCCTTGTTCTTCATGTAAATCTAATAGTGGATCTAGTGCATCAAGATCTAGTCCTGGCGGTACATCGACTGACATTAAAGAAAACTGGTTGAGAGTCTCAACTTTACAACCTAGTCGTTTAAGCATATCTATGAAAAAAGTGGTATCTATACCATCATTATTCATAACCCAGATAACAGAATGACCTGACTTTTTTACAACTTTAAATTCAAATATATGCTCATTTACTTCATCCGGAGTAGCAGAAAAAATATCGCCATAAGCCAAATCAGGAACAAAGAAAGGGGCATTAACTAACTTATAGTTACCATTAACTCGCTCGCACCAAGCACCTTCAGCACTTACTGGTGGCCAACCGTTTTCGATATCTAAAGCGAACATTACTTTTTTGGCAGACACTGAACTTCCTTTTTCACCTAACGAGCTTGTAGAATAACTCGTTTTTAATTTATTTTTATTGATGCATTAACCATAGCCGAGTTCCTATTTTGATTCAATCGACAACTGACTTTCACATAAAATATAAAAAAGGATTTGCTGTTGCTTTAATTGGCATTTTGCAAGGTATTACAGTTGGTTTACTGGCTATATTACGGCTTAAGTGGTTTTAATGCAGCCTGTTTGCAGCTTTTCTATATTATGAACTAAGCAATACAGTTGTATTGGGAGTTTACTTTCGTTTTAACCCGTAAGATCAGTTTTTTCATGCCTTTGTTGACCGTAAAATTTCGCTTTTCACCTCAGTAAAGCGGCTCTATAAAACCACGTTGTTTGCCATTCCTTCAAGAAAAACCTGTCGTCGCGCCATTGGACTGTCTATTTTGACCTTTATTTTAATTAGCTAACGGTGGATTTAGATCAC